>JAQUNB010000261.1 GCA_028717825.1 Candidatus Omnitrophota bacterium | reverse complement strand
AAGAAAAATATTGACCCCGGAGCAGTTCAAGAAATTCTCGGCCAAGATGGAAGAAAGGAAAGAACATTTCAAGGGCAAGGGAAAGAAGTGTGAAAGAGAAAAGTAAGATACGATAATAAAATGTTTTGCTGAAAGAAGGTAAGGGCGCGCAGCGACGCGCCTTTACCGTTAGCAGCGGCCGGTTGTTTGCACGGGGCACGGTCCACGTATCGTATCTCGTATCGCGTATTTCGTATCTTGTTTTATTCCCCCTCACCCCGGCCCTCTCCCCTAAGGGGAGGGGGTACGGGTGAGGGGTAAACCCTATCGCCTCCACCGGCACGATATACGATATACGGCTCTTATCCGTCCATCGTCTCTCGTTCAACTATTCATTACGCACTCTCCCATCATTATTTCCAAATGTATTTATCAAGCGCCCTCCCCTGTTTTTATAAAAAAATCACATCAAAATTTTGCTTTTTTTTGTTTACATCATTATACTTGTTTAACAAACGGCTCCGGGGTGTATCTTTTCACTTGTATAGAGGCGATTTTAAAGACAAGACAGAAAAGGGGACTTGATGTTTGATTTAGGCGAGATCAAATTAAGGATCGAACAAAAACGTATTTTCTTTACCAGAAAAGAAGTTATTGAGCCTGTCCTTAAGAACGTGCTTTTGTGCGGTAACGTACATACAGATTCGGTCGGAAGAAATACCTACCAAGATGAATTCAAGACCATATATGTAAGCAATATCCCTGACGTGAAATCCGAATTCTTCCTTGTGACAAAATGGGGAGACGGACAGGGAAAGAAATTCAAGCAGGAAGTAAAGATAGTAGATCCGGTCAATTCCCTTGAGATCTTTAATAGCGTAGGCTTGGAAAGCGAATTCAAACTGGTGAATGTATATCACGAGCACATAATCGTCGGCCAAATATTTGACCTATTCCTGCCCATGGTCGGGCGATACTGTATCGAAATATATTTGAACGGACGGCTCAAGGGAAAAACCTACTTTAATGTCATACAGTTAGGCCCCAAATAAGCGTCTCCCTTTTGATACCCCAGTGATAACGTAAGCTTAAAAGTTTGTAAAGCCTCCTTTTCCCGGAAAGGAAGGGAGCCGGTCCTTTTTATTGTCTTTTCATATATAGTGGGGTATAATTTAGAAAAATTGTAAATAGCCGATTTTCTCGGTAAAACAACATTTTAAAAAGAGGCATAGGTGCTGTCGGTGATAAGGAAAATCTCCTTTCTATGGTTAGCTGTTCTCCTGACCTTCTCGTCAGCTTTATTTTCAAGCCAGATATCAGCGCAAGAGGCGATCTATATAAAAATAGTTTTTTATTGTAACAATAAAGGGGAGTGTCTGGGGTACGCGGAGCTTGATAAAGGCAGCCTGAACGTGAGCGTAAAAGATCCTAAGATAGAAGCGATCCTTAGGTCGGGGCATTATATACCATTGTCTGATAAAGAGATAGAAGAGATAGTCATGCCGGACGGGCGAAGGATAATTAAGAACGGCATGCTTCTTTATGAAAGCGGTACGGTTGACCACCTAAAGGCCGTTATCCCAAAATTACAAAAAATGGGATATATTGTTGAGGTTGAACAGGGTAAAGAGTACTTGGCCTAGAGAAAATTTTGCTTGTGAACTATTAAAACGTGACTTTATAAGAAAGAGGCAGTTATGAAAGTAGCTATTATCGGTGTCGGATATGTAGGGCTTACCACTGGCGTATGTTTAGCCGAGGTTGGGCACACGGTTCTATGTGTTGATAATAATCCGGAAAAGATAAAAATGCTGAAACAGGGCAAATCCCCGATCTTTGAACCGGGCCTAGAAGAAATGCTCACGAAAAATCTAGAGAATAAACATCTTGCTTTTGTTGAAAAGATAAGCGATGCGGCAAAAGAAGCAGAGGTGATCTTTATTTGCGTAAATACACCGACAAGGCCCGATGGGACCTCGGAGCTTAAGTATGTTGAGAAGGTCGCGAAAGAAATAGCTTCTTTGATCGCCGGATCATACAAGGTTGTTGTGGATAAAAGCACCGTTCCGGTCAAGACCGCGGAAAAGGTCAAAGAGACCATCTTACGGTATAGCTCAGAAAAGACACACTTTGACGTGGTTTCGAACCCGGAATTCTTGCGGGAAGGCACCGCAATATACGATACCATGAACCCCGATAGGATCGTTATCGGAAGTGATAGTAAAAAGGCTACAGAGATATTACTAAATGTATATAAACCGATCATCGAAAAAAATAACGTGCCGGTCAGGATCGTGTCGGTAAGAAGCGCGGAGCTCATTAAGCATGGGGCGAACTCTTTTCTGGCGCTCAAGATCTCTTACGCGAACCTTATCGCGCATGTCTGTGAAGAAGCGGGCGCGTGCGCGAAAGAAGTATTGGAATCGATCGGCTTGGATGAACGGATCGGCAAAAAGTTTCTAAACCCGGGGATAGGGTTCGGTGGCAGTTGTTTTCCAAAGGATCTGGCGGCGTTTAAGAACACGTTGGAACTTTTA
>JAQUNB010000260.1 GCA_028717825.1 Candidatus Omnitrophota bacterium | reverse complement strand
GGGGATACTCATTTTAGGTGGACTCGTAGCTTTGGCGGCGGGTGTCAGCGAAATAAAAGATACGGCAAAAGCCAAAGAGAAACAATAATAGCACTGGTAACCCGGGAATTTTATAGGTTTTGAACTATCCGTCATTTATCGCGTCAAAGTAGTTATTATTATGAAGAAATTTAAATACTTGATCAATTTGCTGGTTGTTTCGGTTTCTTTGCTTTGCCTTCAGGGTTGTTTTGAGAATGAGGCCGAACTGGAAAAGAAGATCCTTGATTATGACCCTTCATACCAAAGCGTCCTCGATCAGAGGAACGTTTTAAGGAATGAACTTTCCGTCCTGCAAAGCATATTTCAAGGGGGGAAAAAGGAAATAGAAGATAAAATAAATATCTTGAAATACAGACGCAGCAAACTGATAAAAGAATACACTGTTAAAAGCGACAAATTAAAGAAACAGATAGTACCGAAGAAAAAAGAGCTCTCTTTGATGCTCGGAGAAATGCGCAAGTCTTATAGCGAAAAAAGCAGGGAGATAAGCCTCGCTGAAAAGAGTATCAAGGAGATGTCCACGCTCATGGGAAAGAAGGAAACGCTATCTCTTACGCATGAGGAGCTCCAGAGCTGGAAAGACAAGAAGAGCCTGCTTATCGAAAATAAACAGAAATTATATTCCGAAAAAAGCAAGCTCGAAAAAGAAATGAAGATCATCAAACTAAAAATTAAAGTGCTGACCGTGTAATGTCAGGGTTTTGTCAAACAAACTAAACTATCCTATGAAGATAAAACGCGCTCTTATAAGTGTCTCCGATAAAACGGACCTCGACGAATTTACAAAAGAACTGAACAAACTTGGTATTGAGATCATATCTACCGGCGGCACGAGCCGGGCGATCGCTGCCGCAGGTATACCGGTCACGGAAGTAGCCGATTATACGGCTTTTCCGGAGATGCTCGACGGAAGAGTAAAGACGCTCCATCCCAAGGTACATGCGGCTATCCTGGCCCTCCGCGACAGCAAAGAACACATGCGTACTTTGAAGGAGAACGGCATACCTACGATCGATATGGTCGTAGTTAACCTTTATCCTTTTGAAAAAACAATCGCGAAAAAAAACGTTTCGTTCGAGGAAGCGATCGAAAATATCGATATTGGTGGTCCGGCTATGCTGCGGAGCGCCGCTAAAAATTTTAGATCAGTCGCCGTTATAAGCTCACCCGACCAATATGAACAAGTTATCGCGGAAATGAAGAGTTCCGGCGGTAAACTTAGCGAGGTTACGCGCGCGAAACTGGCTGAAAAAACTTTTGAATTGACATCAAAATATGACGGCGCGATACGGTCGTATCTCGAAGACGCGGCAAAAAAAGAAGGAACCGATGGATTCCTCCCCGCGGTCGTCAAAAAAGAATTTATAAAGATAAGTGAGTTACGATACGGCGAGAACCCTCACCAGAAAGCGGCGTTTTATCGCGACAGTGATGAAACCGGAGGCATAACCGGCGCGCTGAAACTGCAAGGCAAAGAACTTTCATTCAATAATATCATGGACCTTAACGCCGCGTTGGAACTTGCCAGAGAATTTGAAAGACCCGCCGTTGCTATCCTCAAACACAATAACCCCTGTGGTGTCGCCGAAAGCGATACATTAAAAGATGCATATATCGAGGCGCTTGACTCGGATAGGCTGAGCGCGTTCGGGAGTGTTATGGTCTTTAATCGCGCGATCGATAAAAAAACGGCGGAGATCATTTTAGAAGAAGCGGATTTTATCGAATGTATCCTCGCCCCTGATTATAAGAAAGAAGCCTTGGAAGTATTCAGCGTGAAAAAAAATCTCAGGATCATGTCGCTCTCTAATTTTGAGTCCAAGGGCCGCTCCGGAATGGACTTGAAAAAGATACAGGGTGGCGCACTGATACAGGAAAAGGATTCTAAAGGTATCACGGCAGCTGACATAAAAGTCGTCACAAAAAAATCGCCGGCAAAAGATCTTATCGATCAGATGCTTTTTGGGCTAAAAGTCGTTAAACATGTCAAGAGTAATGCTATAGTGTTATGCCGTGGGACCAAAACAGTCGGTATAGGCGCGGGCCAGATGTCCCGCGTGGATTCGGTAATTATCGCTATCAATAAAGCCGGGAAAAGGGCGAAAGGCGCGATCATGGCAAGCGACGCTTTTTTCCCGAAAGCGGATTCCATAGAAGAAGCGCATAAAGCTGGTATTTCCGCCATTATCCAGCCCGGAGGGTCCATAAGAGACGAAGAAGTTATTAAAGCCTGTAACAAGTATGACATCCCGATGGTATTTACCGGAGTCAGGCATTTTAGACATTAAAAGATACCGTATCTTTGGCAATAGCGCACTTGTTTACATACAAACTATCGGAAAGTTTGTCATTGCGGGGAGCATTCTATTCGACGAAGGCCTTCGGCAGGCTCAGAGCTGTAGTGAACGGTCGCGACCGTTCACTACAGCTGTTTTTTGATTTTTTGTTTCTGCAAGTTTATTTGTAGGGAACGGT
>JAQUNB010000259.1 GCA_028717825.1 Candidatus Omnitrophota bacterium | reverse complement strand
GGTATTTACCGGAGTCAGGCATTTTAGACATTAAAAGATACCGTATCTTTGGCAATAGCACACTTATTTACATAGAAACTGCCGAAAAGTTTGTCATTGCGGGGAGCATTCTATGCGACGAAGCACTTCGACAGACTCAGAGCTGTAGCGAACGGTCGCGACCGTTCACTATAACTGTTTTTTGATTTTTTGTTTCTGCAAGTTTATTTGTAGGGAACGGTTTGAAACCGTTCCCTACGCAAAGAATGCTCTGACGTCATTTTGTTATTTAAGAAATAGCCCCTAGTAATTTTTGTCCCGAATTAATTCTACAAACTCCAAAAAAAATATTATGAAGAACCCTGAAGATGTCATAGCATATCTGAATTCTTTTACGGATTATGAAAGAATAGGTCCGGAAAATATAAAAGAAGAATTCAATCTCGCCAAACTAAAAGATGTCCTGAAACGGCTCGGGGATCCGCAGAATGCCTATCGTTCCGCGCATGTCGCGGGGACAAAAGGAAAAGGGTCTATTTCTACTTTTATAGCGTCGATCTTAAAGGAATCGGGATATAAGGTTGGGCTTTTTACCTCGCCGCATCTAGTTTCGCCGCATGAACGCATAAGCATAAATGGGAAAAATATAAACAATGAAGACCTTGCTGAAGTTTTGCGTGTTCTAAAGGACCATCTCGCCCCGGCCCCAGAGAAAAATTTTACGTTCTTTGAGATATTTACACTCGCGGCGATCTTGTTTTTTAATATGGAAAAGGTTGATTTCGCGGTTTTTGAGGTAGGTCTCGGAGGCAGGCTGGACGCGACGAACGTGATAAATGCCGAAGTCTCGGCGATCAGCCCCATAAGTTACGACCATATGCAAATACTGGGGGATACGATCGAAAAGATAGCGGCCGAGAAAGCGGCTATAATAAAACCGGGTTCATATTGCGTGGTCTCTCCGCAGCAGGACTCCGTCCTCAAAATTATAGAGGACAGATGTTCAGCCGTGGGCGTGGGCCTCGCGGTCATCGGGCGTGAAATAAAGTGTGATGTTCGCGAAATAACCAGATCCGGAAATTATTTTGATATACACGGGCAAGAAGGGCTTTACGATAATTGTCAGACGAGTCTTATCGGCGCGTTCCAAATGACGAACGCCGCCGTTGGCGTAGGCGCGTGTGAAAAACTCCTAAAAGGAAATATTGACGCGGCGAAGATCAAAACGGGAATAGAAAAAGCTTTTATACCCGGCAGAATGGAAATTATAGCGGAACATCCGATATTTATCATTGACGGCGCCCAAAACGCCTCGAGCGCACGAAAATTAAGGCTTTCCATCGAGCGGATTTTTAGATATGATAAATTAGTGCTTTTACTGGGAACTTCAAGAGATAAGGATATAGTGAACATTTGCAAAGAGTTGGGTACGGCGACGGATGTAGTAATAACCACCAAGTCCAAAAACAGCCGTGCCGCTGACCCCAATATCTTAAAAGGGTTTTTTAAGGGCAGGGAAGTGATCAGTACGTACGACGCAAAAGAGGCCTTGGGGCTCGCATGGAAAAGCGCAAAAAAAAATGACCTCATTCTCGCGACCGGTTCTTTCTATCTCATAGGCGAGATCAGAGAGATGGTTCTTGGGGCGAGTAAAGATAGACAACAGACTATAGACCATAGACTAAGAACCAGCTCACGTTACGACGGACGAGAGACGAATTTCTAGCAGATGGTATTTGGCATTTGGCATATAGCAGCGCGCAGGGCGCAAAGCGCATAGTGGGACGAGAGACGAAAGACGATCGTTCGCTTCGCTCACTAGGACGATAGATGAAGGACGCGGGACGATTGGGGTTCGGGGGTAGGGTTTCGGGGTTCGCTACCCATCGGCGTCATTCCCGCGCCACGGCGAGCATGAAGAGGCGTTCAGCGGGAATCCAATAAAATTTAAATGTAATGTAGGGGGGGGGCCGCTCTGTTGATAGAGAGCACGAGATTATGTGAAAGGGCGAGGGAATCTCGCCCCTACGATGGATTTAGAAAAAATAATTACGTAGTAATTCTACTCTGAACAGAAACGGTTTTTCATTATTTGCAAATTAACCTTTTGATTGCAAAGTAATAATATGAACAACACAACACAAAATAATGATACGATCGCAGCTATCTCTACGCCGGTCGGAGAAGGCGGCATAGGCATAGTGCGCCTTAGCGGTGAGAACGCGTTCTCTATCGCCGATAAAATATTTTATTCGCCGTCAGGCAAAAAGATCTCTTCTTCGCCGACGCATACCGTGCATTACGGTTTTATTAAAGATCCGGTGTCGAAGGAAAAGATAGACGAGGTATTGTTGACGATCATGCGTTCGCCTAAAACTTATACGGCCGAGGATGTCGTCGAGGTTAACTGTCACGGTGGACGCGCACCTCTTAAAAGTGTTCTCAAGCTGTGTCTGGCTCATGGCGCGAGGCTCGCCGAGCCGGGTGAATTCACTAAAAGGGCATTTCTGAACGATCGTATCGCTCTATCGCAGACCGAGGCTGTACTCGATATCATCGAATCCGAAACAGACGCGTCACTAAAGATCGCTT
>JAQUNB010000258.1 GCA_028717825.1 Candidatus Omnitrophota bacterium | reverse complement strand
GCCAGATGGCCAATGACAACGTGGAACTCGGGAGATTCGATCTTGTGGGAATACCGCCTGCTCCGAGAGGCGTCCCGCAGGTAGAAGTTGGATTTGATATCGAGAAGGACGGGATAGTTCATGTGTCCGCTAAAGATCTCGGGACAGGAAAGGAACAGTCTATCCGTATTACGGCGCCGAAGAAACTTTCGCCGGAGGAGATAGACAAAATGGTCAAGAACGCCGAAAAATTCGCCGATCAGGATAAAAAGTTAAAAGAATCAGTTGAGGCGAAAAATCAGGCGGATACAATGATCTATGCTACAGAAAAAGCGGTCAAAGATTACGGCGACAAAATATCCGCTGCTGAAAAAACAGGGATAGAAGAGAAACTCAAAGACCTCAAAGAAAAGATCAAAACCGATAATGTCGATGATATTAGAAAAGCGATGGAGGAGTTACAGAAAGCGTCCTATAAATTATCGGAAGAAATATATAAACAGGCGTCGGCGAAACAAGAAGGCGCTTCTACTCAGCAAGGCGGACAAAGCAAACCCCAAGACGGCAAAAAACCGGATGAAGACGTGGTCGATGCCGATTTTAAAGTGGATGATGATAAAAAGTAAGTGACTAAGAACGTATATAGCAGCTATGGAGACAAGACGGCTTAAAGAGCGTATATGGCATATGGTGCCGGTGAAAACTAACATTTAGCAGATGGCATGTGGTATTTGGCATATGGCAGAGCGTATGGCGCATAGGGCAGAGCGGGACGAGGGGCGGGTGTGACACGGGACACGGCCCACGTTACAAGAGACGAGAGACGACTGCTCGCTGCGCTCGCTGGGACGAATAAGAGCCGTATATCGTATATCGTGCCGATGAAGACGACATGGTTTACGAGCGACGAAATACGCGATACGAGATACGATACGTGAGGCGGCTACGAGGAACAGTACTCTGGACAGAAACGGTTTTTCAGGGTTTGCAAAAAAAAAGCCGTTTGATCGCATAACGAAATAATAACGTAGTGGCATCCCTTGTGGGAGCCCAAAATAATAGTAGGGGCGGGTTTGGAACCCGCCCTACCTTATATAAGGCAAAGATATACAATACGGAGACGGACAAAACACAATGTCACATGATTATTACGAACAGCTTGGGGTAACGAGGAACGCATCGGCAGATGAGATAAAGAACTCATATCGGAAATTGGCGGTAAAATACCATCCGGATAAAAACCCCGGCGATAAAAAAGCCGAAGAGAAATTTAAAGAGATCTCCCACGCGTATGAAATATTGAGCGATCCCGAAAAGAAAATGAAATATGATCAGTACGGCGAAGCCGCTTTTAAATACGGCGGTGGCGGCGGGTACGGAGGCTTTCATGATCCGTTCGATATTTTCCGTGAAGTGTTCGGCGGCGGCGGGTTTGACGATATATTCGGCGGGATGTTCAATTTCGGACAAGGTTCCCGACAAACCGGTCCGCGCAAAGGCAGGGATCTGGAATACGGTATTACCCTTGAGTTTCTCGAAGCGGCCAAGGGTGTAAGTAAGGAAATAAATATCCGCAAATATGAAATTTGTAAAAAATGCTCCGGCAGCGGGGCTAAGCCGGGAACGACGGAAACTACCTGTACAAGATGCAACGGTCTAGGACAAATCCGGCAATCGGGCGGGTTTTTCACTATTGCGCATACCTGTGGTGCGTGTGGAGGCAGCGGAAAGATCATCAAAGAGTTCTGTCCCGCGTGCAAAGGTTCGGGACGCGTTGAAGGTACAAAAAAGATCACGGTTAATATTCCTGCAGGTGTTGACACGGGGATGCGCGTCAGAGTTTCCAAAGAAGGCGAGCCGGGTGATAATGGCGGTCCTTCGGGGGATCTCTATGTGAGCATATCCGTAAAGGAACACAAGTTTTTTTCAAGGAATGAATACGATATCTATTATCTCCTCGCCGTTCCATTCACACATATGATCTTCGGAGGCGAAATAAAAATACCCGGGTTGGACGAAGAAATGATCTTAAAGATACCCGCCGGTACCGAAAGCGGCCATGTTTTCCGCCTGAAGGGTAAGGGGATAAAAAAATTGCATGACAGGACCAGAGGCGATCAGATCGTTAAGGTGGAAGTCGAAGTGCCCGCAAACCTTAACGCACGTCAGAAACAGTTATTAAGAGAGCTGGAAGCGACTTTTGGGGATAAGGGCGACAAGAAAACAGAGAATATCGTCGATAAAATACGAAAAGTATTTAAATAAGTTACTTTTTAGTGTAAAATGAATCGGTTTTTTAACCCGACTTCGCGGGATCATACACCTATAAGGAATGGGATGGATAGCGAAGGGGATTATACTTCAGCGAGGTTTTCGTATCGCCGAGATGAAAGAAAGATCCTAAGGGCGTAATCCCATGGAACTCAAGGAGAGAAATGCCGACTTATCAGTATGAATGTAAAAAATGCGGAGATATTTTCGAGGTTTTTCAAAAGATCACAGATGATCCTGTGAAGGTATGCCCTAAATGCGGAGGCGCGGTAAAGAAATTAATAAGCGCCGGTAGTGGGATAATTTTTAAAGGTAAAGGATTCTACCAGACG
>JAQUNB010000257.1 GCA_028717825.1 Candidatus Omnitrophota bacterium | reverse complement strand
TCCGGCCGGACCATGAACGCGATATAAGCGTCCGGATACAGAGCCCGTAAAAACCTTATGATCGGTGTGGAAAGAACCACATCGCCGAGCCTATCCGTCCTTGTAATAAGTATCCTTTTTATCTTTTTCATAAAGCCTGCCAATATAATTTTAGCTTAGGGACTGCTTCGTAAACGATAAACCCACGTCATTGCGAGCGTTCTTCGCAAAGCAATCGCGTTCTTCCGTGAAAGAGCGAGATTGCTTCGTCGCGTAGAACGTTCCTCACAATGACGGCATAGCTATTCATAAAATGGTTTCTCTCACGTTTTCTTTTTCAGTTTTTCCATGACCGAATTATATACTTCAAAATCCCCGTCCGAAAAACAAACATACCTTATCTCATTGAAAAAACGCGTATATTTTACGCCTTCCGTAACAGCTATCTCTGCCGCTTCCCGGACCGGGTACCCATAAACTCCTGTACTTATGGCCGGAAAGGCTATCGTCTTAAACGAATTTTTCTTCGCAAGTTCAAAACTATTTTTATAACAGTTCCTTAAAAGATCGGCTTCCCCTGATTCTCCCCCGTGCCAAACCGGCCCGGGCGTATGTATGATCTTATTCGCTTTCAGGTTGCCCGCCGCTGTCATAACCGCCTCACCCGTTTTACAGCCGCCGATCTTTTTGCACTCTTCCATGACCATTGGCCCTGCCGCTCTATGTATGGCGCCGTCCACCCCACCGCCGCCCCTTAAGCCCGTATTCGCAGCGTTCACTATCACTTCCGCATCTTCCCGCGTGATATCACCTTTTTTAATGATGATCCTGCCCATAATCATTCTCTTTTCATAAAAACGGGGTATCCTCTTCCTCGCAAAATTCACCGCTTCCTATCATTTTGCGCCTACCTCTAAGCGGCCCATGGATACCCGGGATCAGCTGGAGTATCTCTTTTGCGGCGCTAAAAACCTCGTCAAGCCTGATGTTCTTGATGCATTCTTTATTCTCGCCCTTTGCGCAACTCGACCTGTCACAAGGCCGACATGGTTCCCGCGAACTTATAACACGGCTCATGTCGGCTAACGGCCCATATTTTCTCTCGTCGGTTGGAGCAAAAATAGCGATCGTCGGGGTATTTACGGCGCTCGCGATATGGAGCGGGGCGCTGTCGTTCGTTATAACAAGATCCACCCTTCTCATGAGCTCCGCAAGGATCCCTAGGGGCGTCCGCGAACAAAGGTTTACCGCATATTCTTCCATATTTGATATGACATCGCGTATGGTCGCTGCGTCTTCTTCCGATCCGACCAAGAACACCCTGCATTTTAAATCTCGTATTAATTTATCCGCTAGTTTCCCGTATTTTTCGGGAGGCCATCTCTTGAGATGGCTCTTTGATCCGGGCGAGATCACCGCGCTCAGTTTACACTCGGTCTGACCTAATATTTTATCAACCGATCGTTCGTACTCTTCTTTTTGAGGAAGAAAGAACCTGCTTCTCGAGGTATCCACTCCAAGAAAAGATATTTTTGAAAGATGTTCGTCCCTTTTGTGCAAGACCGGGCTCGCCCCGCCTTCCGTAAGGGCTTTTTTACCCGGCAAAGTCAAGCTTGAATGGAATTTTGTACCGACTAGATATGGGATAAGCGAATTTTTAAGGTCGATGACGATATCATATTTCTTTTTTCGCAGATACAAAAGCTGCTTTATCCTTTTTCCGAAGGATCTGGGCCTCTCGGGAACTATCACTTCACCGGCGGCAGGGTACGCGTCAAATATCTCTTTTCCGGGCAAGCCGGTTATTATATCGAATTTCGCGTTCGGGAATTCATCATGTAATTTTTCCAGAACTGGGGTGGTCAAAATAATATCCCCCAAGTTGCTCAATGTAATGAATAATATTCTAGAGATCTTATCTTTCTGTGTTTTCATCGTTTAGGTTTATGCTCTGATATTTTCCGCCAGTTCCTTCGATACGGCGTCAACAACCTCATCTACGGTTATCGCCTTCATACATTCATAATCATTATCACATTTTTCCGAGTAGCACGGTATCTTACAGCCCACCTCTTTATGTACAACAATATTTTTGCCAACCCCTCTGGGGCCCGTTATTTTATAAGAGGTAGGCCCAAAAAGTCCTACTGTTGTAACCCCTGTAGCCGAGGCAAGATGTAAAGGTCCGGAATCGGCGCTTATGACCAGTTCGCATTTTTTGAATAACGCTGCGAGTTCATTCAAAGTAGTTTCGCCCGCTACAGAATAACACCTTGGCGAATTCGCACTATTTGCCAACGATTTGGCGTCTTTTATATCCTTGGCGGCGCCGGTTATCATTATCTCTATGTCCTGAAATCGGTTAAGTAGATTTACGGCAACAGCCAAAAAATTCTCGCGAGGCCATTTTTTTGGTCTCCAGTTGCCCCCTATGTTAAACCCTATAATGCGCCCTGACCCGCCGCCCGCCTCATGGAGAATCGTGTTACTTTTTTCCTCGTCTTCGGCAGTAAGAAAATATTCATATGTACCGTCCGCCCGAGTGATCCCCACGGACCCTGCTAATGCTAAGATCTGGTCGGCCCGATGCAACGCACCGTGAGGC
>JAQUNB010000256.1 GCA_028717825.1 Candidatus Omnitrophota bacterium | reverse complement strand
TACTTTTGACGGATTATTATCCTCAAAAATATCGTTTAGGAACGGTGTCGAGGCCTTGAAATCAAGATTAGCGTCCAGGACCCTTAAAACAGATAAAGTATCCACAACATTCTTGCCTGTTTTTGATGAAATGAAACTTATCGGATAGCGCCGCAGCTTGTCGCACGCATCAATAAGATGTTTTTTATAATCCTCAGCGGTCACCCCTTCTACGGCCTCCGCCTGATCCCATTTATTAACGGCGATAAGACAAGCCTTACCGTTCTCTTCTACAAACTCAAGTATCCTGATATCATCCCTCGTTAGGCCCTCCGCGGCGCTAAGTAAGAGTATCGCGACATCCGCCCTTTGTATCGACTCTTTAGACCTCATCATGCTGAACATATCAACCGCTTCTTTTACTTTATTCGTATGTTTGATACCGGCGGTGTCGATAAGAATATATTCATCTCCGCCGGAACTAAAATGCGTGTCTATAGAATCTCTCGTCGTCCCCGGGATATCGCTAACAATAACACGATTACGTTTTAAAAGTGCATTCACAAAAGATGACTTTCCGACATTGGGCCGGCCTACAACAGCTATCTTTACGCATCGCGCACTATCTTTTTCTTTCCGGCCTTGCGCGTCTTCCGAGCCGGTTTTGTCCTCAGGAAATAATTGACGTATCCGATCCTTTAAACCATTCAGACCTTGTCTATGCAGACAGGAAATACTTTCCGGTTCGCCGAATCCAAGCCTATAAAACTCAACGGCATTACCTTTGAGCTCTTCATTGTCGGCCTTATTCGCCACGACAATAACGGGTTTTGCCGATTTCTTGAGCATCGCGGCCACTTCTTCATCATATGGAGAGATACCGCTGATGACATCCGTTACCATGATCAAGATCGACGCTTCTTCGATGGCCCTTTGAATATGATATTTGACCTGTAAAGAAAGCTCATCCTTGTCCTGACCTACGTACCCGCCTGTATCGACAAGTTTGACCGGATGATCCTCTATCTCGACAAAAATTTCGAGCCTGTCGCGTGTTGTCCCGGATTGTTCAACGACTACAGCGCGCCGTTCGCCCATCAAACAATTAAAAAGAGACGATTTGCCTACGTTCGGCCTACCGACAATACAAATTGTGAAAATATCTTTATAGTTTGTCATTGACCTGCTTTGAGCCTACCCTTATATAATCTAATCCGGAAAGGATCGTAAGAATTACAGTAGTATTCCACAGCCAGTTTGAATGCACAAAACCGAGAAGAAGCGCTATAACTGTTGTCATTTGAAAGAATGTCGTGATCTTACCGACAGCAGTAGGATGCACCTTAATTTCTCCTGCCAAAAGATAAATTGTCGCCGCACCTATCAGTATCAAAACATCTCTCGAGATAACGATTATAGGCACGTATACTGGTATTTTTATGTGCCCCGGTAACGTATCTACAAGGCTAAAACAAATAAAGGCGCTCCCAACGAGAAGTTTATCGGCTATCGGGTCGAGTATGGCCCCCAACTTCGTCTTTTGATTATACGCCCGAGCAAAATAGCCATCGAGGGCATCCGTTGCCGCGGCTAGCAAAAAAACAAAAAAAGCGATGTGTAATTTACAATAGATAACTGATAAGATAAAAACAGGAACAAGTACTATCCTACATATGGTCAATCTGTTTGGCCAGTTCATAATAGTAAAACCCCGCTTTTAAAGTTTGGATATTTTATACTTATCACGCTATCTTTACTGAATACGGGCGATACCCTCTTCGCCCAATTCAGGTTATTAATCGCCCTCCCGCAAAAGCTGTATCCTTTTTAAGGGCCAGTGAATAACAAAAGCCCTACCGACAAGATTTTTGCACGGGACAAAGCCCCAATACCGAGAATCCATGGAATTAGCGCTGTTGTCACCAAGAACATAAAAATGCCCGGCCGGAACATCCATTACTTTATTCTCGGCACCATATTCGCCGCGGTTATAATAGAATAGATCCCTGAGCGGTTTCTCTTCTACAATTTTACCATCTATCATGATCTTTCCGCCCCTGATCTCTACATGCGCTCCGCCGCCAGCTATAAAACGTTTGACTAAATATTTTTTCTTTTCTGTGGGAGATTTGAAGACCACAATATCGCCGGTTTTAGGATCGCGGACCTTTGGTAGGACAAGATCAGTGAAAGGTACACGCGCGCCATAAATAAATTTACTGACGAATATCCTGTCTCCCGGCCGCAACGTCGGATACATCGAATTAGTGGGTATTTTGAACGGCTGAGCTATAAAAGTCCTAATAAGCATCGCGAGAGCAGCCGCGATAAGTATAGGTTTTATCCATTCGATCCATAAATATTTCCACAAGGGTCTGTTGAATATATTCTTCATGATACCCTCATCGCTTTCAGGAACGCCTCTTTCGGCACATCGACTGTTCCGATCCTGCGCATTTTCTTTTTCCCTTCTTTTTGTTTTTCCCACAATTTTCTTTTTCTGGTTATATCGCCGCCGTAACACTTGCTTGTAACGTTCTTTTTTATCGCCGAAATATCCTCTCTTGCCACGATATTCCCGCCGATAGCGGCCTGCAAGGCTATCTTGAACATATGTTTCGGTATCGTCTCTTTCAGCTGTTTAACAAGTTCCAGG
>JAQUNB010000255.1 GCA_028717825.1 Candidatus Omnitrophota bacterium | reverse complement strand
GGAAAATTTGGTTTAGATGCTTACCCCATGGGGCACTTATTCATGCTGTGTTTTATCTCCATCCTTGCCTACGCCATTATTAAGCACAGATTGATGGATATAAATATCGCAGTAAAGAAAGCTTTAATTTATTCGCTATTAATTGTAATCATTACAACCATATATATAATGCTAATATTCTTGCTAGAAAAATATTTTAGTAACATCATGGGATATCGATCTATGCCACTAGCACTTTTATTAATAACGATCTTCTCGGTTATCTTTATCCCCCTCAAAAACCGCATTCAAACCTTCATCGACAACCGTTTCTTTCATGGCTCAATCGCAGAGATCGACGCAGAGAACCTTCTCCTCCGCGACGAACTCCAAAAAACCGAAAAGATGAAGGCTGTGGCAACGCTGGCGGCGGGCATGGCACACGAGATTAAAAATCCCCTGACGGCGATCAAAACTTTTACAGAATATTTGCCTGAAAAATACAATGACCCTGAATTCCGTGAGAAATTTAACAAAATCGTCGGCAAAGAAGTCGATAGGATCAACTATATCGTCAAAGAGCTCCTTGAATTCTCAAAACCCAGCGAACTTAGCCTGAAAGAAACAAACATAAACGATCTCCTAAATGAAATTATTGGTCTTTTGAACAACGACCTCATCAAGCACAATATTAAGGCAGAAAAGCACCTTTCTTCCCTGCCTTTGCTCAAAGTTGATCCATCGCAAATGAAACAAGTATTTCTGAATCTATTTTTGAATGCCATCGACTCCATGCCCTCCGGTGGAATATTAACCATCTCGACTAGTCACAAGTCACCAGTCACTAGCCACAACCAAAACAACACTAGTCACAAGCCACTAGTCACTAGTCACGACCAGTTCGTCTCCATAGCAATAAGAGACACAGGCACCGGCATCCCCAAAGACGACCTGAAACACATCTTCGACCCCTTTTTTACCAAAAAATCCGGCGGAACGGGCCTAGGCCTCACAGTCGTCCACGGCATCATCGAAAAGCACCACGGTAAGATTACGGTGAAGAGTACTGTTGGAGTTGGGACGGAGTTTGTTGTTCGACTTGGGAAAGAATAGATTAGTATGTCGTATTTCGTATCTCGTCGCTCGTAAAACATGTCGTCTTCATTGGCATTATATACCATATACGTTCTTCAACTGTATCACATCCAGCGCCGACTATATACGTTCTTCAAAAATTGGCACGATATACGATATACGAAATACGATATACGGCACTTAAGCTACATTACTAAATTTCCCTTTTCGATATGCTAATAGGAAGGCACTCACAATGAGAGGATCGAACTGTGTTCCGGAGTTATCTTTGATTATCTGGACAGCGACTTCAGCCATCTTTTTCTGTCTGTAAGGACGATCACTTGTAATGGCGTCAAAAGTATCAGCAACGGCAATAACACGCGCAATAAAGGGTATTTCCTCGCCTTTAACGCTATCAGGATAGCCGCCTCCATCATGCCGTTCATGGTGGGCCCGAACTTCCCGGGCGATATCTCCAAGCTCTCGGATCGGATACAAGATCGCCGCTCCCGTTATCGAGTGTTCCTTAACTTTTTCATATTCCGGTTTAGTCAGCGGACCGTTCTTATTTAAAATACTGTCGGGCACCCCAATCTTACCGACATCATGCAAGAGCGCCGATATGTGAAGCGTTTCCTTAAAATTCCTGTATGCTTGGGCCTCTGGTATATCTTCGAGCTCCTCGCCTATCGCCAGAGCATACTGCGTAACCCGCTCCGTATGGCCGTGAGTGTAAGGATCCCGCGCGTCGATCGCCGCCGCGAGTGATATCGCGGTATGTATAAATATCTTATGCTCACGCTCATAAAGCTTATGCACCTCGAATATCTTTTCCTGCAGGTCCTGTATGAGCTGGGCATTCGCGAGCGCCATCGCCACATCGTTCGCGAGCGTCGTAAAAAATCCTATTTCTTGTCTTGAGAATTTTATGTTAGATAACTTTTTCCCCAGCACGAATACGCCCAAAAGTTCCTTTTTATAATAGATCGGGACGCAAATGGTGGCCTTTAGAAGCTCCATCTGTTTTATTGTCAGATCAATAAGGTCCCTAAAATCCGGGTCGCCCTTAACTTTGTCGCTCCGATGCAAAAGATCCAGCATTTCTTTGTATTCGATAGCGCCTGTCTCAGAGATCTTGTAGTTGTGGCGCTCATCAAACAAACGTATCAGAGGATTATCAAAATTAAGACGGATAAACCCGATAGGTATCTTTACTCCCTTTTCTCCTTGGCTGTCGATCAATATGAACGAGTTCTTGTGCCCGCTTTTGAGAAGCATGGCGGTGTGTGTAACTTTCACCTGTTCGTCTATAACGCGCACGATCATCCGTATAAGCCGCTCGGGCTTTTTGAAACGGATCATTGTGCGCGAAGCGCTTTCGAGAAAGATCTGATAATCCAGCTCTGGCTCTTCCCGTCGCTGGATCTCTTCTCTACTCATGGGGATAAGCGCCCCATCACAATTCTTCATTTTCTCGATTATCCAGTCTTGAAGTTTCAGCCAGTTGTCTTCATATAACTTTTCCCTGGATTTCGAGATGCTACTGTTCGGATCCTCCATACGCTTATACCATCCTTACCCTATAAGTAAT
>JAQUNB010000254.1 GCA_028717825.1 Candidatus Omnitrophota bacterium | reverse complement strand
AAATCTTCCGAATGGCAATGTTGAAGTGGTTTGTGAAGGTGAACGTCCGCAGATAGACTCTTTTCTCGAAAACATTAAAAAATTTATGAGCGAGTATATCAGCGGCGTGAATATTTGCTGGGAAACAGCAAAAAACGAGTTTGGTTCATTTGACATAAGGTATTGACGCAACAACGATTTTCTGTCATATCCCCGCGGGGCAAATTATCGTAATCTTGATGAATTGTAGGTTGGCCATGAGGTATATCGTAATAGCTGATATACATAGCAACATACAAGCGCTCGATTCGGTTGTGCGTTCTTTTTCGAAACTGGGCGGCGGTAAGATAATTTGTGCCGGCGATATAGTGGGGTATGGGGCAAACCCGAACGAGTGTATCGAGAAAATGGTAGTGTTGGGGGCAGAAACGGTTTTGGGAAATCATGATTCGGCCGTTCTTGGCAGGACACCCACGTCGTATTTTAATGAATATGCGGCGAGGGCCCTAGAATGGACCAAAGGGCAAGTCGCTGTTTCCCATTTTGACTATTTGAATAAACTGCCGCTTGTGATCGAAACGGGAGATCTTACGCTTGTTCACGGGACATTGCATGAGCCCGGTGAATTTAACTACATGCTGGCCGGTTCGGACGCGATGCACACGTTCGAATGCATGAAAAATAATATTTGTTTTGTGGGGCATTCCCATGTGCCGGGTATTTTTGCTTATAAAAACGGAAAAATCTTTGAATTATTTAAGCGAGAGATCAGGGTCGAGCCGGGTGTATTGTATATTGTGAATGTTGGCAGTGTGGGCCAGCCGAGGGATAGAGACAATCGCGCATGTTATTGTGTGTACGATACAGACAGGTTCAAACTTAAATTTTACCGGGTCGATTATGACGTGAAAACAGCCCGTTCGAGCATAATCAATGCGGGTCTTCCGGTTATGTTAGGTGATAGGCTGCTTACAGGAAGATGAAAAGATAGAAAACAAATGGCTATTCAATGATCACGGGAGAATTATGAAAAGGAAACTCTGCTACGTATTTATGGTTTTTGTCCTAAGTAGTATGGTGTTGTTATCAGGGTGTGCGCAGCTCAAAGATAAGTTTGTACGAAAACCCAAAAAAGTTGAGAAACCTATGCGTTATATTCCGGTCCGCGAATATGAAGTCCACCCCAGTCTTGACCTATATACAAAAAGATATATTTACTGGAAAAATTGGCATAACGAGCTTTTGGACGTCCTCGACGATTCAAATCACAAGAAGAAAGTTGTTGCGGCAGAACAAGCGATGTCTAACCTCATGGATATGCAACATATGCTGACAGAAGAAAAAGCTGAAGGCCTGCAGAAGTATATCGACGAGATGACAAAGATTGAAAAAGAGATCAAAAGCCAAAAACTTCCGCAGGGCAATGTGGTCTGGGTGAGGAAAAAACTTGAGTCGCTCGGTAGGGAAGTGAAAAGGGATTATTCATATAACAAAGTCAGAGGGTTTATCGCGGATGATTTCAGAGAGTAAACAGGAAATCCTTGTCAAAAAATTCGTCGTAGGCTTACTTGCCGCCAATTGTTACCTCATATATGAAAAAAGTTCCGGCGAGGGCGTGTTGATAGATCCCGGAACGTATGACGTCGCGATACAAAAATACATAGAAAAACACGGGATAAAGATCAACTGCATAGTGAATACCCACGGACATGCCGACCATATAATGGGAGACGCGTATTTTAATTATCCCGTCATGATCCACAAACTAGACGCGGAGTGTTTGTCCGATCCATATAAAAGTTTATCTTACTTTACAGAAGGCAACTTTAAACCCGTAAAAGCATCGAGGCTTCTGGCGGATGGAGATGTCGTTCTTTTTGGGAGCTCATCCCTTACGGTGCTACACACACCCGGACATACTGCGGGAAGTGTTTCCTTAAAGTGCGGGGATGTGGTTTTTAGCGGGGATGCTTTATTCCAAGGCAGTATAGGAAGGACGGATCTACCCGGTTCGTCGTATGACGCCCTGATAGATTCTATTACGAAAAAACTCCTGACCTTGCCTGATAAAGTTAGGGTCTTTCCGGGACATGGGCCCGAGACGACTATCGGGGATGAAAGACGTGACAATCCGTTCTTGTAAATATAACATTGAAAGATGCTCGCGATGAAAGCACATATTGAAAATTTTCTATATTTTTTGGAAGTTGAACGCGGGGTCAGTCACAATACGATCGTTTCTTATAAAAAAGATCTGGAAAAGTTTATAGGGTATCTTGATAAACGTGGAATAACGCTTACCGCGGTCAGAAGAGAAGACATCATTAGTTTTTTGATGCAGCTCAAAGATCAAGGGCTTTCTTCCGGTACTGTTTCGAGGAACCTTGCTTCACTAAAAACATTCTGGAAATTCTTAACTACCGAACAGGTTGTAAAAGAGAACCCCGCATCGATCATAGAAACTCCTAAAACGTGGAAAACCATCCCTGAAATATTGAATAAAGATGAAGTCGAAAAATTATTGAATGCCCCGCCTGATCACGGGTGGATAGGGATACGCGACCGATCTATACTGGAGCTCATGTACGCATCGGGTTTGAGGGTCTCGGAAGTGAAGGACCTTAAAAAGTCTAGTGTGAACATGGAAGTGGGGTTCG
>JAQUNB010000253.1 GCA_028717825.1 Candidatus Omnitrophota bacterium | reverse complement strand
TGGGCTAGATATCATCCTTATTACCGGTGACGCTTATGTGGACCATCCGTCTTATGGCACCAGTTTGATCGGCAGGCTCCTTGAATCGCATGGTTATAAAGTCGGCATTATCGCTCAGCCGGATTGGCACAATACAAATGATTTTAAAAAGCTCGGGAAACCGCGCCTCTTTTTTGGCATAACTTCCGGAAACACCGATTCGCTGATCGCGAATTATACAGCCAGCAAAAGATCCCGGAGAGAGGATAAATATTCCCCCGGGGACAGAACGGGACTTCGTCCGGATAGAGCGGTTATCGTTTATGCGAACAGGGTCCGTGAGGAATTTAAAGACACGCCGATCGTTCTGGGCGGAATGGAAGCAAGTATGCGCCGTCTGACGCATTATGATTACTGGGACGACCGCGTAAGGCACTCTATCCTTATCGATTCCCGCGCCGATATTCTTGTTTACGGAATGGGGGAGAAACAGATCCTTGAGATAACGGAGCGGCTTAATAGCGGCGAGCCGATCAGTTCTTTGAATAATATCCGGGGGACGGCTATAGTACGGGGCGATATAAGTTTCACCAAAGAGCCGGTTATGCTTCCTTCGTTCGGGGATGTCGAGAAAAGTAAAGAAAAATTCAACAAAGCGTTCGTGCTCGCATACGGCGAAATGGACCCGTATAACGGAAAGACCGTTATTCAAAAAGACGGTACGCGGTATATTGTGCAGCTCGCGCCGGCACTGCCCTTATCGCCGGAAGAGCTAGATAAAGTATATGGGTTGCCTTACGCAAGGAACTGGCACCCTGTTTACAAAAAAGAAGGCGGCGTACGCGGGTTTGAGACGGTAAAATTCTCCATTACTTCTCACCGGGGCTGTGTCGGAGAATGCTCTTTCTGTTCTTTATATTTTCATCAAGGGAAGATCGTGCAGAGCAGGAGCCTAAGGTCTATTCTTGAAGAGGCCAAAATAATCGCGGACGACCCCGACTTTAAGGGTACGATCACGGATATCGGTGGACCGACCGCTAACCTTTACGCGGCAAGATGCGCTTTGCAGCAAAAGGGCATCGCATGTTCCGAAAAAAAATGTCTTTTACCGGGAAAGTGCAAGAATTTCGAACTTGGGTATGACAAATGCATTGAAGTGTATAGACGGGTAAGCGAAATACCGAAAGTGAAAAATGTTTTTATCGGGAGCGGCTTCCGATATGACTTGTTGGTCGACGATTACGCGGACAAATACCTTAAAGAGATCTGCGCGCGGCAGGTAAGCGGCCTTATGAAGATCGCCCCCGAACATTGCTCCAATAATGTTCTTAAGCTTATGAACAAGCCAACTTTCGATGTTTATGAAAAGTTTGTGGAAAAGTTCCAAAAAACAGCGCGAGAACTTAAAAAAAATATATTCATCGTTAATTATTTCATAGCGAGCCATCCGGGTTCATCGCTTGAGGAGGCGTTAAAACTCGCGCTTTATCTAGCTAAGCGCAGGATAAAACCCGAACAGATACAGGATTTTATCCCTTCCCCTATGACACTTTCGACGTGCATGTATTATACCGAGAGCGAGCCTTTTACCGGCAAAAAAGTTTATTCAGCTAAAACAGCTCATGAACGCACGATACAACGGGCCCTCATGCAGTATAATAAACCGGAGAATGCGAAATTTGTCAGGGAAGCCTTAGGCAAACTCGGCCGCATGCATGTTCTTAGAAAACTTATCCCTTTTGGGAACGGGCAGGGTAACGCCCGGCGCCTTCGGTAACATATCAAATCATGACATCGCGTGAAATATCGTCGGAATTTCCCGCGTTATCCGGAATGAAAAAGCTTGACTTCGTTATGAGCTGTGTTTATTATTATATGCTAAGTGAATATCATACAGGTCCGGTCGGATCTTTTTGCTTATCAGAAACGTTCGTTTCGTTCATTAGAAAGCTGTATTCTCGCAGAAAAAATAATGACAAAAAGCATTCACATATTTATTGTATCTGTCGCTTTTCAACTTATGTTCAATCTTTCCCCTGCCATGGGTATTCCGGAAGGTTTGAACACCGATGAAGAACTGACACTCCGAAGCACCATACTCATCTGCTACGAAAATAACTATGATATCAAGATACAGGAACGGGAGCTGGACTACGCTGACGCAAACGTTGTGGACGCAAAAAGCAGGTTCATGCCTGTGCTGAATTTTAACGGGTCCTATGTCCACACCGATAAAATGATAGCCCCGCAGAACATATTCACGGGGTATCAAGACGAGAACGAAGTCGGTTTATCTTTAACTGATAGTATATACGACGGAGGCGCGAGTATCGCCAATTTTAAACAAGCCGAGGTCGGGATAAAGATCCAAAAACAGACGCTGCGCGCTAAAAAGCTTGATGTGGAATTTGAGGCGAAACGCCTGTATTACGGACTCCTCCTTGCTTATGAAACGGAACGCATAACGCAGGAACTTGTGACACAAGCGGAGGAACATTGCCGGAACGTCGAGAGGAAATATCAGCAAGGGACATCTTCACGCTTTGATTTTCTGCAGTCAAAAGTTAATTTGTCTTTACTTATTCCGGAGCTGGTAAAGGCGAAAAACGCGGTCAGGATCATCAAGGCGGAACTCAACAACCTGATGGAGCGGGAAATAAACAGTCCCGTGAATGTGAGAGAAAAACTCACGCATTTGCCTAT
>JAQUNB010000252.1 GCA_028717825.1 Candidatus Omnitrophota bacterium | reverse complement strand
GTAGTAACTTTGTAGTAGCGCCCCTTGGTCTCGTTCCGCTCGTCGTAGATATCCCAGTTCTCAACATTCTCTATAACACCGCTAACCGATATCGTCTTATATTTATACGTACTCTCTATCTGGGCCCGCTGGATATCGGTCGCCTGACTATATTGTGCGATCAGCTCATCTACTGTTATTGATTCACAATAACAAAACGGAACTGCCGCGGTCAAAAATAATATTACCGCAAAAATCTTTTTTATCATCCTCTCCATCATATCCTCCTTTTTTGCTAATGACACCTAACAAAATCCAAATGACAAAAGGATCAGGATCCCCCGCCAAAAGCGGATCCGTACTTCGCGTGTCCGCCGTAGCCTAACAATATTTAACGGTTCGGCGAAGGCGGATGCTCCGTGGGTCAATACACGCCCTCGCCCGCTTCCCTTTTAATCACGCATTGCTTTTCGCGATCGACAGCAAATACTCGGTTGGATCCAATAAATTATCCGGCAGGCCGGAGCTGAAACAATTCCCGCCGCAATAATTTTCGAAGACCACGGGCCCTTTTGCGTATAATTCAAAATGCAGCATGCTTTTGACCCCAGACTCTTTCATTTTCTGTATATATAACGGTGAACCTTGATCGATGTTGTTGAAATCCAGAACACTGCCCACATGGCCGATTACCTGTCCGCCTTTTACTTTATCGCCCCTTTTGACAGAGACATCTTCTAACTCACAATACTTGCAGATCTGTCCGGACCCGTTCTTTATCGCCACAAAACGGGTCATGAACCAATATGGATTTTTTCCGGGCGTCGTGAATATGTCCTCTGCGACAACGATGCCGTCCTCTATGGAAACAACAACACTTCCTTTAGACGCATAGATATCAACACCGGAGTGATGCCGGTCTCCGCGATCTTCCGCGAAAGAACCCGGACCATTTAAGGGGATATTTTTTGAATAACTATCGGGAACCGGCCAATATTTCATATGGATCTCTGAAGACGTTGTCAATATTTTGAATGCCCGTAACAAGTTATAAAGGTAATCCAGCTAAAAGCGGAAAAGTAGGATTACATTTGTAGGATCTTACAATTAATGGAGTTAGCGACAACATCTTTGGTTTTTGTTACGCCTTATTTAATTTATTTTTTAGCTCTTCGATCTCGTTTTTTAACTCGATCATTTTTAATTCGCGTCCTACCATCAAGTTATTTATATTTTTTAGATCCTCAAGCTTCTCTTTTAACTCAGCGGTACGCTGGGCCACTGTTTTTTCCAATCCTGCCTTAGCTTCTTCCAGTTCTTTAGTACGCTCTTTAATTTTTATGTCCAAAATGGCCCGTTCTTTCTGGATATTGTCGATCATATCGTTAAAAACACTGGATAGTTTTCCGAATTCATCCTTACTGAAGATCCTGGCCCGTTTTTCAAGATCTCCCTCCTTAACACTGCTTGCTACCTTCGCCAACAAACCTATTGGTCTAATAATGCCCCACACAATAAACCAACTGATCAGTAAAAAAACAATTAAAATTATTCCTGTTGAAAAAAACATTATATTAACTGCGGCTCGCGTCAGGGCGATAGCGTCTTTGTGGACTCGCTCGATCCTGTCTTTCTCTATGCTGATAAAATGATCCAATAAAGGGATCATTGTATCTACGTGTGTGAGAATGATTTTTTCGATGCCGGCTTTGTTTATTGTTCCCGTCTTCTCGTATTCAGAGAAAAACACCGTTATCTCGCTGCTGAAGTTATCCCATTCTTCGGAAATACCGTTAATAAATTTCGCGTCGATCTCTGCCATAGCCGGCGTGTCATAACCCGTTATCTGTTTTAGTTCTTTTAATGTCTGCTCAAACTTTTTCGCGTATTTAAAATATCCTTCTTTTTCTTCTATCAAACCCAGAACCGGATAAGAATAAGCCTCTTCAACGCCCATAAGAACGATCTTTGTTAACTCGTTAGCCTTTAGAACCGCGGGAGTATAATCTTTGACAATAGAATTGAGATCCTTGTTAATTCTGTTTATGCTGTTATTATTCAAGGCGAACAGCCCTGCGATCATGATAAAATTAACGGCCAAGGCAAAAAATATCTTGTTTATTATCTTCATATATTTGTCCTTAGTTTGGGGAGGGAGAGAACGGCCCTATCGGTACCATATCAAAAGCCGATAATAAAGCGGTACTTCATGGACCGTACATCTTATAACTTAAAATAGCGCGTATTTTATATAAGGAAAGCATACCTTTAATTGATAAAATTAGCAAATTTTTAACAGGGGGGATCCGGGGACGGTCCATAAAGTGCCGGCGATATTTAGAACTTGGGGTTCGTAGTCCGGCCCACGTCACTCGGCCTGCGGCCCTCGTTGTTCGGGTTTTGTTATTTACTTTTGTCATGCAATCAAAAGGTTAATTTGCAAACCATGAAAAACCGTTTCTGTCCAGAGTACTGTTTCTCGTAGCCGCCTCACATATTTGTTATGTCTTCTCGTTATGGGCGTATTCTTCTGCTAGAAACGGTTTTAGCAAAGTACCGTTCTCTTGCTGACTCTTGTCATGCCCCCAAAGGTTTTTTTGCAAACCATGAAAAACCGTTTCTGTTCAGAGTACTGTTTCTCGTAACCGCCTCACGTATTTGTTATGTCTTCTAGTTAATGGGTCGTATTCTTCTGCTAGAAACGGTTTTAG
>JAQUNB010000251.1 GCA_028717825.1 Candidatus Omnitrophota bacterium | reverse complement strand
ATTCTTCTTGTGGCTATTTGTGTGTTCCTTGTTACTATCAAAAAAAGAAAACCGTTCGACGGATTTATTTTTGTTCTATATCTGATGCTGGACGCAATAATGCGGTTTTTTATGGATTTGTTTCGCGGGGACGAACTCGTATATTTTTATAGTATCCGTCTGTCCCAGTTCATAGCGTTAGTGACATTTATTTGTGCCGCCGGCGCATTGGTGTTTTTATACTTTAAGAACAAAAAGATCGTTCCGGAAAAATAGCGTATGGAAAATATCGAACAACTGAAATTTACTATTGAACCCGAAGAAAAAGGGATCCGCATTGATAAGGTTATTGCAGAGAGACTGGGCGAAGATTATTCGCGGATGTATGTAAAATATTTGATGGATAACGGCTGTGTCTTGGTAAACGGAAAACGCGTAAAACCAAGTTATTCGGTCCGCGAAAATGATGTCGTGACGGTTGAGCTTAAACCTACCGAGATAAATGATGACGTGGAGCCGGAAGATATCCCGCTTGACGTGATCTACGAGGACGATTCGGTTATCGTGATAAATAAGCCGGCGGGTTTGGTCGTTCATCCCGGTGCCGGCAACAAAAAGGGAACTTTGGTCAATGCGCTTCTCCATCATTGCGGTAAATTGCCGGAAGGTGGAGATAGGATGAGGCCGGGGATCGTCCACAGGCTCGATAAAGATACTTCGGGTGTCATGGTAATCGCTAAAAATGAGCGCGCCTTAAGGTCTCTTGCCAAACAATTTCAGAAACGTGCCATAAAAAAAATATATATAGCGGTTGTAGAAGGAAGGGTTGAGCTGGATAATGGTGTAGTGAATATGCCGGTCGGGCGGCATGTTATGGACCGGACAAAAATGGATGTCAGATTTGAGGATGGCAAAGAAGCTGTAACCGAATACAGTGTTGTCCGCCGGTATAAAAATTTTCCTCTGCTTCGCCTTAAACTCGGGACGGGCCGGACGCATCAGATAAGGGTCCATTTGAAACATATCGGGCACTCCATACTTGGTGACGTGCAGTATGGTTCGGGGCGTGCTAAATCGCGGCAGGCATTGCATGCGGAACGATTGGGTTTCACTCATCCGGATACATCAAAATATGTTGAATTTTCAGCGCCCTTACCGAATGACATGAAAAAAATAATAGATGATCTCGATAAAAACGGTTAAACGGATTTTGTTCGCGGGGCGGTCAAGATCCGAATTAAACTATAATCATTTAGAAATGGAGATAGGATGGATTGGGAAATTCGCAAGATAGATAAGCCCTTAAAAGGCGGCCTTTCGGTCCCAGCCGATAAAAGCATATCCCATAGAGCCATAATGTTCAGTTCGATAGCTAAAGGAGTTTGCCGGATCGAGAATTTTCTTTTGGGAGAAGACTGCCTGTGTACGTTGAACGCGTTTAAGCGCATGGGGATAACAATAGAAATATCCGGTAATACGGTCACTGTTATGGGCAAAGGGCTAAAGGGACTTTCGGCGCCGAAAGAACCGTTAAATATGGGAAACTCCGGGACAACGATCAGGATCATTTCCGGTATTCTAGCGGGGCAGGATTTTTCCGCGGTCCTTGAAGGGGATGAGTCTTTGTCATCAAGACCCATGAAGAGGATAATGGAGCCGTTAGGGTTAATGGGGACAAAAGTAGAGGATATAAAAGGCGGGAAGCACGCACCTCTTAGAATTACTGGGAGCGCCAAACCTTTGAAGGCAATTAAATATTCGTTGCCCGTGCCGAGCGCACAGGTTAAATCATGTGTATTGGCCGCGGGATTATATGCGGATGGAATTACAACAGTGACTGAACCATTTCAATCAAGGGACCATACCGAACGTATGTTGGAATACTTTTCGGCCGATATAAAGAGGAAGGGATTATCTACCGAGATAAACGGGTTAAAAGAGTTAAAGGCGAGGGATATCGTAGTGCCGGGTGATATTTCCAGTGCGGCATTTTTTCTCGTAGGCGCCAGTATCTTAAAAGGTTCGGATCTTACCCTGAAAGGCGTAGGCTTAAATCCGACAAGGCGTGGAATACTAGATGTTCTAAAGAGAATGAACGCGGATATCAGGATCATTAATGAAAAGGGAGCGTTAGAGAATGCGGGTGATATTATAGTAAAGTATTCGGATCTTTTCTCAACAACGGTGGAAGAGGATGAGATCCCTTTCCTTATAGATGAGATCCCTGTTCTTACGGTCGCGGCGATAATGGCTAAAGGCACGACGGTTTTTAAGGGGATAAAAGAGTTAAAAGTGAAAGAGACCGACAGGGTGAAGACCATGATAGAGAACCTCGGCCGCATGGGGTACCCAATAAGAGAGGAAAATAACTCGTTGATCATACAGGGTAAGCAGCGTAAGCTTAACCCTGTGGAGCTTGACAGCTTTGGAGATCATCGTATCGCCATGTCGATGGCCATAGCTGCTTTGACCACCGGCGGAGACTGCCGCATTAAAAATACCTCGTGCGTTGATACGTCCTATCCGGGCTTTTTAAGCGATCTTAAGAAATTGTCTAATTGGTAAAAGGGAGAGCGGGGGATAGTTCTGATAAAGTAATAAACTATGCTGGCTTTCTACGGGTTCTGTCCGCAAGCATTCTGTGTATATTCGCATTCGCCTGTGGGCTCACTTGTGCTGTGCTTGGATTATCCGTAGAAAGCCAGCACAAAT
>JAQUNB010000250.1 GCA_028717825.1 Candidatus Omnitrophota bacterium | reverse complement strand
GATAACGGATATGAGCCGATATGTCAGGTAGCCTGCCGTGATCGTAACCGTATTGCGCTTGAATCAGACATCCTGTCGGCATATGTTCTTGGCTTACGCAATATGCTGGTAATGACCGGAGATCATCCTCTTTTGGGAGACCATCCGGAGGCAAAACCGGTCTATGATCTGGATTCCATAGGCCTTTTACATGCATTGAAAACTTTGCAGGAGGGTGTGGATCTTGCGGGGAAAAAACTCGAGGGTACGCCGCACTTTTGTGTCGGGGCGGTTGTGAACCCCGGAGCCGATCCGTTAGAGCCGGAGATCATCAAAATGGAGAAAAAGATCCAAGAAGGCGCCCGCTTTTTTCAGACGCAGGCGATCTTTGACGCAAAACTTTTCGAAAATTTCATGAAAAATATTAAACATCTGCGTTCGGATATCAAAATGCTCGGTGGGATAGTGCCGCTCCGATCGGTAAAGATGGCGCGCTACATGAACATGAAGATACCCGGTGTTGTTATTAGCGAAAAGTTGATAGAAAGGCTCGAAAAGGCATCCGATTTTGAGCGAGAGATAGTCGCTATCTCGCGCGATATATTCCTTGCAATAAAAAGTATGTGCGACGGTATCCATTTCATGCCCATAAAGGCGAACTGTCTTGTCTCAAAAATACTCGACGCGGTCAATAAATAAGATCCGACGGGATACCTATTATGCAGAAAGATAAATTCACAGTACTTGATTTTAGACGAAAGAAAGACGCCGGTGAGCGGATTACGATGCTTACCGCGTATGATTTTACAATGGCCGGCATTATAGATGAGGCGGGGATCGACGCTGTGCTTGTCGGGGATTCGCTTGGCATGGTAGTGCTCGGATATGACTCGACATTACCCGTTACTATGGATGAGATGATACATCACGCGAAAGCGGTGAGGCGCGGTGTAAAAAAAGCGTTCTTGATCGGGGATATGCCGTTTATGTCATATCAGGCAAAGCCTAAAGACGCCGTACATAATGCAGGAAGGTTCGTTAAGGAAGCAGGTTGTGAAGCTGTAAAACTAGAAGGCGGGCGCGTGATGCTTCCGCAGATCAAACGTATCATCGAAATAGGGATACCTGTTCTGGGGCACATCGGTCTTACACCGCAGAGTGTAAATAAGTTCGGCGGCTATAAAGTCCGGGGAAAAGATGACGATGAGGCAAAAAGGCTTATTGACGATGCGCGGGCTCTTCAGGATGCCGGGTGTTTTGCCGTGATCCTTGAGTGTATCCCCAGAAAACTGGCAGGAGAGGTAACGGCGGCGCTGAATATACCGACCATTGGTATCGGCGCGGGAGATCTTTGCAGCGGTCAAGTTCTCGTTACGCCTGACCTTATCGGTTATTTTAATAAATTTACACCGAAATTCGTCAAGAGATATGCCGATATAGGTAATGTCATATCAGAAGCCGTAAAAAGATTCAAAACCGAAACTGAAACAGGGATCTTTCCCGGAGAAGAGCATTCTTTTAAATAAAGCCTGACGGGCTTAAAATCCATCATCATGAAATCTTACATAGAAGAAACGTGGGAAAAGATATTTGGCTCGAGAAAAGCGAAGCGCATATTTGTCGCGGCGACGCGTCAAAATGTTGGCAAGACCACTGTATCCATGGGGTTGATAGCGTCTCTGGCGAATAAATTCAACAACATTGCTTTTATTAAACCTGTCGGTCAGCGGTACGTGACCGAAAATGGGTATAAGGTTGATGAAGATTCGGTTCTTATCGAGAAGGTTTTTAATTTTCCGATATCGCTTCATGATATGTCCCCTGTGGCGATAGAAAGAGGTTTTACCGAACGGTTCATCGATGGAACGGAAACTTTCAATACGGAGGCGAACATTAAAGATGCTTTCGGGCGTATATCCGAAAATAAAGATCTGATCGTGATAGAGGGGACGGGGCACGCGGGAGTAGGGTCGGTATTCGATATGTCGAACGCCGCTGTCGCGAGGATGCTTGGCTCAAAAGTGATACTTGTCTCACCCGGCGGGATCGGCAACGCGATAGACGAGATCATGCTGAACAAATCTGTTTTTGATAATCAGGGTGTTAAACTGGCAGGGGTTGTGATCAATAAGGTTTTACAATCCAAGTATGACAAAATAAATAAATATATTCGGATGGGATTGAAACGCTTGGATATTGAAGTGCTCGGAGTTGTTCCATATCTTGATGTTCTTGACAGGCCTACGCTGCAGGATATAAGGGAAGAACTGGATATGCATGTTCTTTGCGGTGAGGATTCGCTTGAAAGTCAGACAAAAAAGATCCTTGTCGGTGCTATGGAAGTGCGTGAAGCGGCGCAGCATCTTGAAGATGGGTGTTTGGTGATCACCCCGGGAGATAGAAACGATCTTTTGAACCTCCTCACCAAAGTTCACACAGCAAGATTCAACAAGACACCAAAAAAAATATTGGGTGTCATACTTTCAGGGGCACTAGTTCCAAAACGGAGTGTAATTCTCGCATTAAAAAAGGCGGGGATACCAACACTTATGTCGCGGTTCGATACGTATGATGTGGCGTCGCGGGTGCACGACCTGACGGTAAAAATAAAATTCAGGGACAAAGATAAAGTTAAACTGGCTATCGAGACCATTCAGAAGTACGTTGACATAGAGAGAGTAATCGAAAACTTGGGCTAAAAATGTTATGCAGGCAATCG
>JAQUNB010000249.1 GCA_028717825.1 Candidatus Omnitrophota bacterium | reverse complement strand
AGAAGTATTTCTCCCGCACCCAACTTTTCAGCTCGTTTAACCCATGTTAAGACATCTAACCCCACGTCTTCACGCCCGCCCTTTATGTAAACCTCCCACGAATCGCCTTTTCTTTTAGCGTCCACGGCGACGACAATACACTGCGATCCGAAACGGCCGCTCGCGTCTTTTATAAGTTCCGGATCCACAACAGCGGCTGTATTGATAGAAACTTTATCGCACCCGGCGTTAAGCATATTTCTTATGTCTTCCGTCGTAGAAATACCGCCGCCGACCGTATAAGGCATAAACACATTTTCGGCGACACGCCCTACAACATCCACCATTGTTTTACGTGCCTCAAAACTGGCCGTTATGTCCAGAAAAACCAGCTCGTCGGCTTTTTCATCGTTATAAACCTTGGCGTTCTCCACAGGGTCGCCCGCGTCCCTAAGATCTAAAAAATTCACGCCTTTGACGACACGCCCGTCCTTAACGTCAAGACACGGGATTATCCGTTTTGCAAGCACGAATAGCCTCCTTAAGATCGATAGTGCCGTCATAAAGAGCCCTGCCGATTATAACAGCCATGAGCCCTTTACTCTCAAGCCTTTTCAGCTTCCTGATATCACCGGTATCTTTAACACCGCCCGCCGAAATGACCTTCATCTTCACTTCATCCAAGATTTTCTCGATATTTCCTATAGCCGGCCCCTCCAGCGTCCCGTCCTTACTTATGTCGGTATAAATGATCTCGCCTATTCCCGTCGACCTTAATTCCTTTAAAAAAGCGAAAAAATCCATTTTGATCTCTTTTTCCCATCCTTGAGTACACAAAGTGAAATTTTTCGCGTCGACACTGAATATTATTTTCCCGTTGAATTTTTTGACGCACTCGGAGACAAAGCTCCTGTCAACCATTGCTTTCGAACCGACGATCACGCGCCACACCCCGATCGACAAAGCTTTCCGGATCTCTTCAATGCTCCTGTACCCGCCGCCCGTCTGAACCGGTATATCTATGGCATCGACTATTTTTTCGACGATGCTTAAGTTTACGGGTTTCCCTTCTTTGGCACCGTCAAGGTCGACCACATGCAAAATTTCAGCCCCGGCCTTTTGCCATTTAATGGCCGCCTCGACAGGGTCTATATCATAACTGATCTTCCTGTCATATTGGCCCTGCTCCAAACGAACCGTTTTGCCTCCGATAAGATCAATAGCCGGGATGATGATCATATTTTTATGAAATTCTCCAATAGTTTTAAGCCGTTCTCCTGCGACCTTTCAGGGTGGAACTGAACCGCGAACACGTTTTTTTTCCACAGGACCGAACAATACTCTATCCCGTATTCCGTAACGCCGGCAGAGACGCCGGCCTGCTCATTATCACAATAATAGGAATGAACAAAATAAAAAAACGTTCCATCCTTTATTCCCTCGAACAACGGACATTTTTTATTTCTAAATTTAACGGTATTCCAGCCGATCTGCGGTATTTTGAGACCGTTCTTTTGGGAAAAAAGTTTTACATTCCCCTTAACAACACCGAGACAATCACAACCGCCGGCTTCCTCGCTATGTTCAAATAACAGCTGTAGCCCCAGACAGATCCCCAAAAACGGTTTTTCTTTTTCTATTTCTTCAAGCAAAGGTTTAATAAAGCCGCGCTCGTTGAGGCTTTTCATCGCGTCCACTGACGATCCAACACCCGGAAAAACAATTTTGTCGGATCTCTCAAGCTCGCGCGGCACGCGACATATCTCAACGTTTTGTCCGAGATAGCGAAAAGCGTTATAAACGCTTTTCAGATTCCCTGAACCGTAATCAATAATACCTATCATGGGTTTCCTTGTGCTTGCATATTTCGTTATTGCATATGACTTGCAATGACAAATGTCAAAGCTCAAATGACAAATCAATACCAAATGTCAAATCATGAAAAACAAAACCGCAAGCACCTGCCTGGGTTTTGGTATTTGGATTTTGAGTTTCATTTGTCATTTGGATTTTGTTATTTGTCATTTAACTCCAACTGCCATATGCTAAATGCCTTCTGCTAAAAGTTCGTTCGCACCGTTACAATATCCCCTTACTCGACGGCACTTGATTATCCCTGCGCGGATCGATCCCCGACGCTCTATCGAGCGCTATCCCTAGCGCTTTGAACACCGCCTCAAGATAATGGTGAAGATCTCCTTCGCCGCCTATCTCAATATGCAGATTAATGCTCAACTTTTTAGCAAAACTTTCCAGAAAATCTTTCGCGTAGTGAAGTGTATATCCTTCATCCTCGTTTATCGAGGCCTCTTCGACACTGTTCAGCCTGAATCGGAACGCGTACCTGTTTGAGAGATCCACCAGCACCTTAGCGTATGCATGATCCATGGGCACTTCCGCCGAAGCTATCCTTGTTATCCCCCTGCAGTCCCCAAGCGCTTTTTTGAAAGCCTCGCCAAGCGCGATACCGATATCCTCATTAAGATGATGCCTGTCAACATGCGTATCGCCTTTGGCATTAAGTTCTGTATCGAACAGACCGTGGTACGTAAAAAGGGTTAGCATGTGATCCAAAAAACCTATAGTAGTCTCGATCTTGCTTAAGCCCTTCCCGTCAATATTGAGAAGAGGGATCTCGATCTGTGTCTCGCGGCTTTTTCTCTGATAAGCTATCTTTCGCGCAGATGAAAGCTTTTTCCCGAAAATATTCATTTAACGCCCCCTTTTATTCTTTTTCGCATCTGACCGCG
>JAQUNB010000248.1 GCA_028717825.1 Candidatus Omnitrophota bacterium | reverse complement strand
GATAAGGTCTGACGGGAAAGTCGTTCCATGCTCGGCTTTCTGGACGCTTGTATGCGGCGACGCGCGTAAAGACAGTTTGCGGGATATCTGGCGCGATTCGGAAGTTCTAAACACTATTAGAGGCCTTGCAGATATACGTTTGGACAAATGCAACAAAAAATGCGCTAAGTGCGATTATCTGTCTTATTGTAACGGAGGATGTAGGGCGGCGGCGTATTATTCATCCGGTATGGATCTAAAAGGTATCGAAGAGAGAACATGTATCGCTTTCTCGAATCTTTACGGGTTCAGGGTAGAGGAATCTTTTGTTTTTCCAAAAAAGAAGGTACGCGGGACGAAAAATGGGAAAGGAAAATCTTAAATTGAGAAAACGGAATGAAATTATAGGAAAATATCCTCTTACCGGTTTATATGTCAATCCGACTCGTTTTTGTAATTTGGCATGCAGGCACTGCTGGCTGTCTCCGCCGCAGACGGACAGCCTTACCGCGGGTTCCGAAGAACTTGGAGCGGAAGAGATCATAAGACTTGCGGAGGCTGCGTTACCTTTAGGGCTGAACAATATTAAGCTTACAGGAGGGGAACCGCTCCTAAAAAATGACATTCCTGAACTCCTGAAATATTGTTGCAAGAAAAAAATAAGCGTTGATATCGAAACTAACGGGACCTTGATCACGGATGAAATGGCTAAAGTGTTCAAAAAACTTAGTGTAAGGCAGATATCCGTGAGCCTAGATAGTGCCGATCCCGAGCTGCACGATTTTTTCCGTAATAAAAAAGGGGCTTTTGATGATACGATAAGAGGCATAAAAGCTTTAACGAAAAATTCTTATTCGCCGCAGGTCATTATGTCGCTTTACAGGGAGAATTTGAAGGATTTCGGCGATTTTCTTGCGTTTATGAAAAAACTTAGGATCTCGGATATTAAGATAAATGTTATTTCGTTGGTCGGCAGAGGGAAGAAGTTGAAGGAAAAAGGCGGGATACCATCGATAGAAGAGATACTTGAGTTCTCGAAAAAAATAGATCGTTTTAGCGAAGATTTTAAAGGGTCTATTTTCCTCGATATCCCGGCGGCGTTCAAAAAACTAAGGGTAATGGAACGGGAAGGTTGCAAGGTGTGTGCGATCCTGAATATATTAGGTATTTTATCGGATGGAAGCGTATCTTTTTGTGGGATCGGTTTTATGGAAGAAAAACTTATATTTGGTAATATTCGTGATAAAGATTTTTCTCTGGGCAACATTTGGACCGGTGATCCCGTGCTAAAAAAGTTACGGCGGGATGTACCAAATAATCTGGGCGGTGTATGTGCCAAATGTATCTTTAAAAAGAGGTGCTTGGGCAGTTGCAGGGCCGAAGTTTATCATAACAGCGGTAATCTGACGGATGCGCACTGGTTTTGTCAGGAAGCGTATGATAAAGGATATTTTCCCACGACCCGAATTGTGCCTTGTAAAGAGACGGTATGAAAGAATATTGTTTCAATAATTTTAAAACTTCCATAAGGGTCACGCTCTTGAACTTTGATGAGCTTCCTCGCAATAATCTTTTGGAACCGGTAGGCCGGAGAAAACAATTCGAGACGGACATTCTTTTGTATAAGTACAAAATGCAGAGTAAGAACAGGGACGTTAAAAACAAGATCTCCGGCAATAAACAACTGAAGGCGCATTTTAACAGGAATTTTTGTGAGGTAATAAATTTTGATAAAAGAAAAATGTTCTGTTGCTTTAAAAACGGGCTTTCACTGGATTTTATAGTTAGCCGGCAAGTGGAACGCTCGTTCCTCTTGTTCCAGATGGAACTTGGTATACTGTTTGTCCATGCGTCCTCGGTGGTAATTGATGGCAAGCTGAATCTATTCGTTGCTCCAAGCGGCGGGGGAAAGACCACCTTTTATAATTTAGCCAAGGCTCACGGACTGAATGCCTTGGACGAAGAAGTGTGTATCGTGAAGCGAAAGGGTAATAAGTTCTACGCGGGGATCTTTCCTTTTTACGATCCATTGCGAAGAAGAAACCCGTTCTTTGAGCTTGAAAATATATTTTTTTTGGAGAAATCCGCAGAGAACAGCCTAAGAAAAATAACAAAAGTAGAGGCGATAAGACGCGCCATGCCGGAAGCATCCACTTTTTTCAGGAATCAAATACCGCGCGATCGTATCGGCGAATATCGGAGCCATGTATTTAATTTCCTTGACGCACTTTTCGAGAATGTGGATTTCAATGTCCTGAATTTTAACAAGAGCCCGAAAGTATTCTCATGTCTAAAATAGCTTTAGTTTTAAGAGTGCGCTTACAAGATGTAATATCGACCATTAATGATCTTAAGGGAGTCCTTGCTTATTCAACGAAGATCCTGAAAAAACACAGAATGGCCTTTGCCGGGATCTTGCCGTTAAAGTGCGTCGTTTTTTTGCTTGGGTTATCGATAATATATATTACCAAGGTTACGATCGACAGTGGTATATTGGCCAAAAACACGGCGGTATTCCTGAAATTTTCGGTTCTAGGCATTTTAGCGTATTTTTTTATGTATCTTTCGGGATTTTTAGTCGATATCCTTATTAAAAAGTTAAGGATGAAATTTTCTTTTGAGGTGAAGTATGACCTTACCGGGAGATTGTTCGGGTCTCCGTATCTTGTGATAAAGAAGGCGAGCTCGAGTGAAAGCGCTTTTTTTGTGGATTATGATTATGCGAATATAGAAAATATTGTTTTTGAACAGGTT
>JAQUNB010000247.1 GCA_028717825.1 Candidatus Omnitrophota bacterium | reverse complement strand
TACGTTTCATCATTCGTATAGAGATGTCTTGTCCCATTTGTTCCCGGCGTACAATCAAGATCTATCGGAACTCCAAAATGTTTGGCGTATTTTTCATAAGTCGCATCGTCCAGAACAACAAATGTGCCTTTGTAACGGCTTGGATCGTTTACTTCTTTATATGTCGGTTTTGCGTTTGTGTCCTCCGCTATCGTCGCGCATATGGCTTTATTAACACCTTCAACTTCTCCCGGCGTAAGCTTTTCGTTTGACTTTGCTCCGCGCCGCATATGCTGTTCATTGGCGCTTCTTGTGATCGGCTCAACGATCTCGCCTATTTGCCTCATCGCCTTTTCTCTTTTCATAAGAAGCATCAGCTTACTTACCAGCTCGTTCATCTTAAAAGAATAACTCATCTCGTTATCGTAACCGACTATCAGCCTGTAGGTTTTTTCATCGACTCTTTCGATATAGTCGATAAAGAGGATCGAACCCGTTCTCTGGCCGCTTATGGTCTTCTCCCACATATACTTACCGTCGTCTTTTATATCGGGAGTAAATACTTTCACTATTTCGGGATATTCCGCGGCTACTCTCTGAAAATAATTCTTAAGGTCTTTTTCATCCACGGGGTCGTTAAACTGCATCGTCATGTCGAATGTGGAACCGCCGAGTATCTCGGTCTTGCCATTAACCTGCGCAGTAGCAGTTCTAACAGCCGTGAATATGGCTTCAAGCGGATTTAAATGCAAAAGCGTTCCCTTTGCCGCGCCTGTAGACTTTGGGTTTAAGTCGCCGTATATACCTTTCGTATCACCCGTTGTATATCCATGCGCGGTAGTCCCTACAACCGTCAGGTGTTTTCCCTGCCCAAATTTACCGAGAGCAAAGATCAGTGCCTGTGTAAAATAAGAAGAACCATTGGTACTGCACGATGTGGGAGTAAGGAACCTAGCCCCGGGACGGACAACCATTGGCAGTTTGTGCGTATTTTTTCCCATAAAATGGATGCCGCCGCTCTGCGGGAGCAAAAGTTGTTTGGTTATTTGCGCTTTAAGATAGAAGAATGTCTGTTCCTCCGTGATCCTGTTGTTCTCTATTCCTGCCAGAAATTCCTGAAGCCTCAAGAGCTCTGCTTCTGCGCCGCCGAGAATGCGTGCCTTACATGCTTTCTCATCCATTTTTTTGTCAGGATGCTTTGAGTATAATTCTTTTATTTTTTTAATATCCAGCCCTTTCACTATCTGCATTAACGGCATATCCTTCTCAAGGCCCTCCGTTATTTGCTTTTGTATCGCCGTTGCCTCATCGCTCTTCATTTCACCCATTAATTCGGCCAGTCTTTCAAGCGTCTTTCTGCCGCTTTCGGGTAAAACTTTAACCGCCGCCGTCTGCCATGCTGTGAGTTTCTCATAGTCTTTAGCTTCCAACAGTTGTTCCATTATACCGTCGCCTATTACTACTCCACCCGGCGTAGCATCGGTCATAAGGCCAAAATAGGTTTCTTGTCCGTCTTTTTCGCTGATAACACATGGTCTCGGAACGTTATCCTGCGTATCGCCAACAATTTTTCTCACGCCATCGGCAAATTCCTGTGTATCAACTATATAAATGGTTCCGACATCTTCTCCATCAAGCATTATCGTGACAGGATACGCGCATTTTACGTTATGAGGAGATCTGAAATCCTGTCTGGCGCCTACCGCTTCTTTTCCTTCTACGAAAGTAAGGCGATTTGCCTTAATAAGATCGCTTATCGCGGCCATTTCTCCATTCTTTGTCTTAATTTTTAGGCCGGATGTTTCAATAACCTTATCCTTGACCATAGTTACAATGGTTTTCTTTGCATCGGCTAATCTTGCCGCCTCACCTTGGGCCTTTATCCCCTGTCTCCTTATCATATACTTGGGATAATATCCTTTTCCTTTCTCGTTGTTATTCATATCCGCACTGAATCTTAGGGCCCATCCTAACCGACCGATCCTTCCCGTCGCGTCAAACACTTCATAAAATTTCTCCGAGGAAAGAACTTCCGGAACATCTTCTACCTTCAAATATTTGAACGCCCGCACAAAATTATCTCTGTTTAATACCGTTGCAAGCTGCATAATGTCGTAGAACGCTACTTTTTCTTTTGTCAAAGCTTCAAGTTTATCTGTTTCTTCTTTTGAAAGTCCTATTCCTTTCCCTTTCAAATAATCGATTATTTCCCGTGCTTCTTTACCATTAACTTCAAGCGCGTTCTCGTCTCTTATAGCTTTATTAAGCGCCGCGGCGCGATCGCCTATTTCCGTTCTTATTCCCTCGAACGCGGCAAAATCCTTAAATTTTTCGATGCCTGTTCTATACAGATAAGTCCATGCCCTATAATAAAAATCTACTATATTATTTTTCAAGTTTTTGTTCGGGACAACCACTTCAGCTTTCTGTGTATCCGCGCTATACGCCGGAACGGCCAAAAAGTAAAGGTAAGCCGCAACCGCTTGCAGATTGTTCAGGCTTGCCAAAAATGCCCCTAAATGCGCTCCGTAGCCGTCTTTATCTTTTTGCGACATAAATGTCTTTGATGTCTCATTTAACACTATCCCATCCGTATTGACGATGCTTTCCGGATGTATGTTTCCCAATAATTCCGCGACAATATCCAGATTCTGATATTGTCCGTTCATTACCTGCGCCAATACATCCCATTGATTTTCCGCGAATGTATTGAACACGTATGTTTCTACGTTTACGTCTAACCGGGCGAGATCGGAAGAGCACAC
>JAQUNB010000246.1 GCA_028717825.1 Candidatus Omnitrophota bacterium | reverse complement strand
ATCTTGGACAGATGGCGCTGCTTAACGATGCACTCAGAAAATTCATATTATCGGCGGCGTAATCGGCCCACGTTACCAGAGACGAAGGACGAGGGACGAATTTCCGGCAGAAGGCAGATGGCATTTGGTATATGGCAGAGAGCATGGAGAAACTAGTGACGAAATAGAGCCTGTCGAGAACTCAACACCTTGTCGAAAAGAGCCACAACAGATACAAAAGAACGGTACTTTGCTGCAACCGTTTTTAGCAGAAGAATACGATTATTAACAAAAGAACGTAACAAAGATATGGAGCAGCTACGAGAAACAGCACTATGAACAAAAGCGGTTTTTCATTCTTTACAAAGTAACCTTTGGATTGCAGAATAAATTATTTGAGGTAGAATAAATATCTAAATTGGGGGAAGCTTTTCTCTGTCATTGCGAGCGTTCTTTGCGAAGCAATCTCGCTCTTTCGTAAAAGAACAAGATTACTTTGTCTCATAGAACGCTCCTCGCAATGACATAGAAGGAAAACTTATTGTACGTAACTGAGCCGCAAAAATTAAAGGGAAACAAAAATGCGCACGATAATACTCTTGGCCATTTCGAACATATTTATGACGTTCGCGTGGTACGGGCATTTGAAGTATAAAAATTCACCGCTTCTTTTGGCCATAACGCTCAGTTGGTTCATAGCGTTTGCGGAATATTGTTTTCAGGTCCCCGCGAACAGGATGGGCCACGGCCAGTTCACCGCGGCGCAGCTTAAGACCATCCAGGAAGTCATAACACTGATCGTTTTTTGTCTGTTCTCGGTCACTTATCTTAAGGAAGAGCTCAAATGGAACTACCTGGTCGGTTTTGCTATGATCATAGGCGCCGTATTCTTCATCTTTAAGAAATAAATGGGTCCCTCATGAAAAAAATGGCGATGTTAATTACGTTTCTCATCGGCTGGATACTGTCGCCGTTCACCTGGTGGAACGACGCGTTCATAAATATCCCCTTGAGTTACTTACTGGCAAACCTTATCTTTTACATTACGCATTGGCCGTTTGGCCGGATGATCATCGCGATCTATTGGCTGAGCAATGTGGTGGGCCTGGCAATGATGTACTTTAGCGGGAAGATACTGATCATGTCCCTCAGAAATAAAATAAAGGCCATGGCGATAATGGTCCTGTCGATGGTGTTATATGCCGCTGTCATATTTTATCTCGATAGCCACGGTAAACTTCATACTTTAATGCAGTTATTCGAAAAAACACACACAACAAGCACAAAAACGTATACCCCCGGAACTAATGAAAAATAAAAAGATAGCACTGGCGCTCTTCCCGGTCTTTTGGCCCAATATGCCCCCTCTGGGGCTGGCTTGTTTAAAAGGATATCTCGAAAAAAACGGAATCTCGGCGAAGTGTTTTGATTACAACAACTTCTTCTTTACAAAAGCCGATCCCGCACTCCGCTCGGAATGGGCAAAAAGCTGTAATCGTCATCTTGAAGATAACATACTAGCTCTCATTAAAGAGGATTTTAGGCAGGATTTTGACCGGATGATAGGCTCTCTCTCCACGTACGAGATCGTGAGCATGAGCTGTTTTAAAAGTAACTTTACCGCAACAATTGGGATCGCTCAATACCTGAAAGACGCACGGCCTGACATAAAAATAGTTTTTGGCGGCCCGGAAATAAGCCGTCAGTATTTTAAATACGGCAAAGATCTCGTCGGGAAGTATAAGAGGATCGCGGATTTTTTTGTTGTTGGGGAAGGCGAGCGCGCCCTTTTAAAATATATAACCGGTGAAAATACCGCTGACCCGATCGCTCTCTACGACGAAATGGATGATCTCTGTGAGACCGGCATTCCTGACTATAGTGATTTTGATGTAGAAAAATATCCCCGGCAAAAAGCGGTATCGATCCTTTGTTCGCGAGGGTGCATAAAAAAATGTGCTTTTTGCGCTGAAAAACTACTGTATAAAAAATTCAAGACTTATCCTGTAGAAAATATTATCCGAGAAATAGCGGAGTATAGAAAGAGAGGGATAGAAAGGTTTGTTTTCCATGACTCTCTGATTAACGGGGATCTGGAGGCGCTTGAAAGATTATGCGATGCTATCGTAGAAAATTTCTCATCCGTAAATTGGGAAGCGCAAATTGCCATACGACCAGACATGCCGGACAAAATATTCCAAAAGATCAAAGAGAGCGGGTGTTATCATCTTTTTGTCGGGCTTGAATCCGGATCGGATAGGACGCTTGAGAGGATGAAAAAGGGGTTTACCTGCCGGGATGCCTTAAAATTCTTTGAAAAACTCGATCAAAACGGTCTTTCTTTCGGCGTAAGTGTTATTACCGGCTTTCCCGGTGAAAGCGAAGATGATTTTAGGCAGAGTTTGGACTTTATTATTGGAAACAAACGTATTATCAGAAAAATCGAGCAGGTAAATCCCTTTGTCTATTACGAGGGGATAGACCTCCCGGAAGAATATGATTATAGGTTTCAGGCGGGATCCGTGAAACGGGCCCATCTTTTTATAGAGAAGATCCGTGAACATGGATTTAAATTCACAAACGCTTTTATGATGAATCTTGTGGAGTCGGCATGGAAATAAAAGAAGTGAAAATTAACAGGATATTGAACCCTACTTCTATCGATCTGGGGGAATATGTCATCAACCCATATAAAGGATGCATGTATTCGTGTTTATATTGTTACGTTCGGTTCAATAAGGTAGTTGCGAAAGATAGCCGCAAATGGGGAGAATATGTTGATGTGCG
>JAQUNB010000245.1 GCA_028717825.1 Candidatus Omnitrophota bacterium | reverse complement strand
GCCCGCATTCTACCAGTGGTTACCGTACACCTTGTGACTTTGAGAAAGAACAATTGTTACTCGTTACTAAAAATTCACTTGCTTAGCGGGGTGCAGTACAGGTTTAGAGTTTAGGATTTAGAATTTTGACATTTTCAAGAAATAGGTCGCTTGCGGGGGCAACGGAAAATATGGACGATGCAGATAAAATTATAATAGAAACCGACGAGGATGAGCCCGAGAAGAAGACAGCCTCAGAAAAAATAGTCAGGGTGCTTTCGTTCAAGCTCGGGGATGAACGGTATTGTGTCGACATAACGCGCGCGCGAGAAGTCTTTAAGCCGGATTTTATAACTAATCTGCCGAACGCGCCGGATTTTGTGACCGGTGTGGCGAATTTTCACGGTGATATAATTTCGCTTATTGATATCGGCTATTTTCTTGGTTTGGTGCGCAAGGAAGGATTAAGCGGTACCAAGGTGATCGTTATCGATTCGGCGACCGATCCTGTCGGGATTACGGTTGATAACGTGGATGGGGCTGTCGACATAGAGGAAGCCTCGATCCAACCGCCGCTCGCGACGATCAAGGGGCGTCTTGCGGAATTCACAAAAGGAGAAGCGCAAGTTGATAGCGGTATTTTGGTACTTCTTGATATAGATAAGATATTAAATTGTGAGGAATTTGGAAAACTAAATCCACATAGCTAGGATTCAACGGGCTGGCCCGCGGATGAATAGCGGATGGGGACATCGCCCGCATGTGGGTGAAAAAGGTTCCACGGGTCATACAACCCGTGGGGCTCCAGAAAAAGGGGAAGGACAATGAAAAATATATTTTCCGGAAGCATGAAAGCAAAACTCGTTGTTTTATTTTTGGTGATTTCTCTGGTGCCGGTCGTGGTCGTGGGCGGGGTGAGTTATTTCTCAGCGGAGAGAGCTTTAAAACAGGGGTTTGAAGAGAGTTTTAAAGCCATAGCTCAGGCGAGAGAAGAAGCGCTGTTACGCTTCATGAGGACGAAGGTCAAGCTGACCAAGAGCTTCGGCATAGATTTTTTTACACGGGAAACCCTTGAAAAAATAGAGCAAGCTTCCCCCGAAGCGGCAAGGTTGATAGAACAACTTGATAAATATCTTCTAGAACAAAAAGAATATGTCGATATCGATATTAACGCGCTGAACATCATGAATATGGATGGAAAGATCGTTGCCTCAACGGATGAAGGAGCGCTTGGCAGCGATAAATCTCAAGATGATTATTTTGTCGGTGGGAAAGAAGGCCTCCACATTAAAGACGCGTATATAGCTCCGACGGGCAGGGATTGCATCGCCATATCCGTACCGATCAAAAGTTTCGTTACCAATAAAATAATAGGTGTGATCGCCGCTCGCTACGATATGAGCTCAATAAATAATATCTTTAGCGACAGGACGGGGATAGGTGAAAGCGGAGAAATTTATATTGTGAATAAGAACGGTTATATGATAACGGATTCCCGGTTCGAGAAAGATACTTTTTTAAAGAGAAAGGTTGAGACCGACCCCGTAAAATTATTTCAGGCCGAGAAAAAGACCATGACGGGGGCATATCGGGATTATCGAGGGAAGCAGATAGTCGGCGCGTCCGCCGGAAATAAAATTGACAAAGAATTCGGGCTTGGCTGGACCATTCTGGCGGAACTTAACTCGGAGGAAGCGTTCATGCCTGTTAAGAAGTTACGTGATGTTATGAGCCTTTTACTGATAATAATAGCCGTCATAGTGACTATCTTCGCGGCGATCATCGCTGAGGGGATAGTCAGACCGATCACGATATTAACAGGTGCCGCCGAGAACATCGCTAAGGGCGACCTAACGACATCGGTGACCGTGACGGCAAGAGACGAAATAGGCGTTTTAGCGGACAGTTTCCGTGTGATGATAAAGAACCTGAGCGAAATATTAGGCAAGGCAAAGAACGCCGTTACCCAAATATCGTCGGCTTCGGGGGAGATACTTTCCGCCAGTCAGCAGCAGGCCGCAAGCGCCCGCGAGCAGTCTTCCGCGGTAAATGAGACAACTTCCGCGGCGGCGGAACTGTCGAAAAGCGCCGAACAGATAAGCGACAACATAAGGCAAGTTGCTCAAGCTACGAGCCACGCGCTCGCGGGAATGGCCAAAATTAAAGAGGCGATCGGGAAAACAAACGAAAAGATAACGTCTTTAAGCGAAAAATCCCAGCAGATAGGGAAAATAACCGAACTTATTAATGATGTCGCCGACCAGACGAACCTGCTCGCCGTCAACGCCGCAATAGAAGCGGCGAGGGCAGGGGAGCATGGCAGAGGCTTTACCGTAGTGGCCGATGAGATAAGAAAACTTTCCGATTCGACCGCCAGATCAACCAAAGATATTACAGCGCTCATCGAAATAATACAGCACGAGATGTCAAATGCCATTATGGCCATGGAGCAGAGCATCGTGAACGTAAACGAAGAGGCAAGGCTCTCACAGGAATCGGCTGAAAGCGCCAAAGAGATAGCTATGGGTGCCACTCAACAGGTATCCGGATCAAAACAGATCGCCGACGCCATGGCGAACATCAACGAAGGTATGAAGCAGATATCAATGGGGGCCCAGCAGGCGCAATCCGCTGTTGCACAGCTCACCAGCCTCGCAGGCGAACTTAAGGCGACCACGGTTAAATTTATAATTTAAAATTTTATGGGATTTGACAAAACAAAATTTACCGCGCAATTCAAAGCAGAGACGAGAGAACACATCCAACGGCTCAGTGAGGGGCTTTTATCTCTTGAAAAAAAGCCC
>JAQUNB010000244.1 GCA_028717825.1 Candidatus Omnitrophota bacterium | reverse complement strand
GCAATCGATACTTCCACTCAATTCACGGATCAACTCCGCGTAGTTTTCTTTGGGCCAAACTTTAGCGGGATTACTGCTTCCAGGATGAATAACAACTAACGGTCTATCAAAATTTAACTTTTCGTTCTTAAGGATCTCGACTAACCGGCTCTCCGCATCTTTCCCCACAGGAAGAGATAATTCTTCCGGAGTTTGATCTATATCCAAGACACGAAGCAGATCCATTGTGTATTCAATTTCGTGCTTTTCACCTTCGTTCCTGTTGTCTGCGATCTTTCGATTAAGAAAAAACGCCCATTTTCTGTTATACCCGAGTCGAAGCGGTATCCCTGCTAAAAAACAGGCCAGATGAAGCATCTTATGCGGGTTTAATACAACCGCCAGATCATATTTCCCGCGACGTAGCTGCCGGGCCAACCTGAACGCGTCAACGATGCCGGGTCTTTTGTCTATCGTATCAAAAATAAATATCTCTTTTAGATCTTTCCTATCCTCCAGCAAGGGCCTCGAATACTCGGATGTAACGAAAGAGATACTTGCATCCAAGAAATTCTTTTTGAGCACGTCCACGCAAACAGTCGACAGGAGAACCTCACCGAGGCGATCCGTGCGGAAAATTATAATATTTTTAATGTTAACACTCATGAAATATTGTTAATCTGTCAAATTACAATCGAATTTTACAAAGATATTGAGGCTATGTGATATTTCGCGCGAGTTTCGAAAATTTATTTGTTTTAGGCAAAAAATTTCCGACTGTTTGAGCACGGAATACACCACAACTCAAACATAAACCATATATCAATCAACAAAACGGTATTTTATGAGTGTGCACAGCGCCTCCACTCCATCGGTCCACTTTATTTTCTTACCCTCATCATATCCGCGTCCGCGGTAAGATATAGGCACTTCGTCGATCTTGTGACCTTTTTTTAAAAGCTTTGCCGTGATCTCAGGTTCCAGCTCAAACCTGTCCGCTTTGATGTTCAGTTTTTTAAGAACATCCGTTTTTACCATTTTATAACAGGTCTCCATATCCGTAAGACGCCCTCCGAACAAAACATTCGTCATGGTCGTTAAAAACCAGTTAACAGAATAATGCAAAAATGATGTCGCCTTCCATGAATTATAAAAACGCGACCCGTAAACGGCCGTAACAGCTGTTTTTTTGGCGTGTTCCGCGAGTTTTTCCATCTCATGCGGGGAGTACTCAAGATCAGCATCCTGCACGATCACGTAATCACCGCTGGCATGCGAAAGAGCCGTTCGAATGGTAGAACCCTTACCCTTATTTTTCTCATGATAATATATTTTTATATTTTCTTTTCCAGAGCCAAATCTTTCCTTTAGGACCTCTCTTGTCCCGTCGGTCGAAAAATCATCGACAAGGATTATTTCTTTATCAAAATTGACGGCTTTTACAAGATCCAATATATCAAGTATCGTTTTTCGTTCGTTATATACCGGCATAAGTATAGATATCTTCATTGCGTATTTTTACCTTTCACTGGTCTCGGGCGCGCCACAGACATCTGCACCAAAAACGCAGATAACAGCCAAAAAAGAGTCGATAGCTGCACCGAATAAAATTGTGTATCGAAAAAAGCATGAACAAGGAAAGCCGCGAACGCCGCGCCTAACCCCATCACAACTCTGTCATGATCTTGCGCCACAGATAACCACACTCTTTTAATAATAAGCCCGACGAACAACAAGAAAGACACAAGCCCTAATATACCGGTTTCTACCAGCATCTGCAGATAGCAATTATGCACATATTGATATCCCCATTCCTTAAGCTTGCCGAAGATCTCCATAAAAAGCCCTACGCCGCATCCTACTAAAGGATGCTGCCTCGCCATGTCCAGCACATCCTTCCACATCGCTAATCTTCCGGAATCTTTTTTTGTAAGAAGCACCATGATCTTTTCGTGCGAGAGAGGAATAAAAAAAGCTATTAAAACACCACAGCAAATAACAGAAAGCGACAAGACAATGATCCGTTTATTCCTTACAAAAAAAAGCAACAAAATAAGCGCCGCAAAAAAAGCGGACCAAGCACCTCTTGAATAAGTAAATATCAAATTCACGAGCAAAATAATATTAAGTGCCGTGAAATAAATACGCATAGGGACCTTGTCTAACCTATAATTCGCAAGGCCCAGCGCAGCGAAGAACGCCACTACAAGAAATGTACCGAAATCATTATAATGCGCAAAAGTGCCTCGCACGGCGAGAAATTCGGATGTTTCCGTCATCTTAAATCCACGCAAAAAATCTACTCCTGCGAACTTCTGCCACAAGCCATCAATGCAAAGTAAAAAAACCGACCCCGCCAGCACGTACAGGAGCCTTTTTATCCTGTCTCTATCTAAAAATATCCTTGCCAAATAAAAAAGTATTATTCCTTCAGCCCACTTGGTCGTCCACGCGCGTAAACTTTTGAGGAACAGATCTCCGCTTGTGATCATCGAGATCCCCAAACAAATATAAAAAATCAGAACAGCAAGGTTTATCTTGTCCCCAAAAAAGAAGGCCTTGATATCGGCAATCCGTATTTTACATTGAACGGCTTTTAGGGCGGCAAAAGCGAGTATACAGAAGAACAGGATCTCGATCGCGCTGATCGAGATCGGGAACATAAAAACAAGCGCGGCAAAAAGACAAAAAATTATGTTGTCGATGTTTATTTTTTTGGTCAAGGGAATATCCACTCGGCGCCTCCGTGTTGTATCGTGTTATTGGCATATGGCGAGTTAATGACAAATGCCAAAGCACAAATGACAAATCAAT
>JAQUNB010000243.1 GCA_028717825.1 Candidatus Omnitrophota bacterium | reverse complement strand
TCAAAAACCCGGTTGTTGTTGTCCTTGGCCGGTCCGATACGGGTGTTTCCCCAAAGAGTTGGGGGCCGATAGGAGAGCATGACGCGGTCATCCATAAAGATATCGGCTGTGTCAACTGCCCCGGCCATAACTGCGTAAAATATTTCGCCTGCCTTAAAGCCATTACCCCAGAAGATGTGATGCGAGCGGTGGAGAGAATACTTGCCACGTAGGTTGTACCGTTGGGAACGATAAAAACCGTATATCGTATATCGTGCCGATGGAAATGACATGTTTTACGAGCGACGAAATACGAGATACGACCCACAAACTATGGACTACAAGCCACGAATTTCTAAACCCAGCTAACCTCAATACTAATAACGCGTTAAGAAAAAAATAGTCACCAGGTGTTAATTGACTTAACGCAAGCTGCCGTGTTATAGTAACAAAAATTAAGATATCTGTATTAGTTAAGATTAAAGGAGATCGAAAGGTGAACGTCTTCGGCAGTAAAAATATTATATTGCGCAAGGTAATAAGTATATTTGCAATATTACTGTTTTCAATAAATACCATTTCTACAGCAAAGCCCGCAATTGGTGCTCTGCATAGGGACAATCTTGCCGCGGCTTCTATCCTTGACGACCTTGGTGGGATAGAACACAAGGATATAGGTAACATCATGTTGGCCCTTCAGGCAAATTTACTCAGTTCGAATAGAGATGTTCTTGATGTTGAGTCTCTCAAAGAGGATTTACTGTTAGCGGAAAATACGATATATAACCCAGCCAATATGAATTTTATTTTTAGCGGGGAAGGGATGAAGCCTCTTCCGAATGGTCAGATAAGCGTGAAATGTAAAGTAGCCAATGAAAATCGCCAGCTGAGAACTTATTATGTGGTTTTCTCGACCAAAAAAGACGGCAAAGGTTTTCCAATGGAGGTATATACAGAAAAAGAATGGCAAAAATACGGAACTCTTAGTAAAAACCTGAGCGGGTCTGTTTCTTTACCAAAAAGGGCCCTCCAAAAGCCAAAGGACATGGCGGCAATTTTAAGATATATGAAGCAGGAAGCATATGATAGGAATGTTATCCAGTGGGCGCATGAAAATGGTCTTACGACAGAGATAGATATACAGGAGGACATTGACGCGATCTTAGAAAAGGCTAATATTTCTATTGAAGGGATCGAGGACATAAAAAGAAGAAAATGTTATCTAATCCCGGCTGATGTTATCAATGTATATACGCGCATGGTGAGATATCCTGTCACATTTGTTGATTCTCAAGACAAGGTACACAAAATTATTGCGTATGCTCATTCCAGCAATAACGCGATCCATATCTTTTTACCCGGGCACATAATCAACCAACTAAACTCAGGGAAACAGGGCGAAGATACGGCTTCAGCCCATCAGCCATTACGTCGGCGGTTAGCTCATGAATTGGGTGTTATGGTTGGCTTGCCTGTGCAAAGATCGGAACCGGAATCCATTCCGGACAAACAGGTTTCTTTCATGTCACCGCAAGCTATGCATTTTCCGATAAATGAAATTGATATAAGGTATGGCGCTACAGAAGAGCTTGAAAATAAATCCTTCACAGTCGTCGATCTTGACAAAAACCTCATAAAACGCGATTATGCGGCAAGTAAAATAAAAAATCATTTTATTGGCATGAGTATGGGCGCGACGAGCCTGTATGCGGCGATTTACCGGAACAAGAACGGAAAAATTGAGATTGTCGGTACGCCGGTTGTTGTTGATTGGGACAAGGTCTTTAATCTTAAAAAGATAGATGGATTAATGGAAATATCCCAAGATATTGTGTTTGAGGAAGTAATAAAAGTTATCGAGGAATTACTTAGGCTTAATTGTTTTTCAGCAAAAGATCTGAATAATATTGGATGTTCCGCTCCGGGGATCATCGATGACAAAGAGGGGGTTATTAAGCTGGCATCTAATATGCCTTTTAGGGAGTTTCCATTTGCCAAGAAAATGAGAGAAAGGACGGGAATAGGAGTAACGCTTAGTCATGATGGAAGAGCGGCTTTGGAAGGGGAGATTTCTTTTGGGGGCCTTAAGGGGGTCAATAACGGTTATGTTGTGATACAAGGAACCGGATTAGGAGGATCCCTTGCTGTTAATGGCAGTTATTATCCGAATATCCCGGAATTTACAGAACCCGGCCGGCATATTGTCGGGACTCCGGTGCCCGGGAAGACGTATGGTTACCGTTATCGTTTTATTAAAAAGTATAGTAAAGATCGCCCCTTTGAAGTTGTTGACAGGCCGGCTAAAAATAAAAAATATCAGATCACTGAAATTAGGGCTCGGGAACTGATTAGAGAAGAGCAATTTGATGAGGGCGACTTTATCTGGATAATCCGTGGCGAAAAAGCATTCACAAATATTGTTTCAGGCAAAGGTATCGAACTTATGCTTATAGATAAAGAAAAATTATGCCGACAGTTCGGAAAAAGAGAAACTTTTGATAATATAAATGTTCCCGAAGACATTACAATAATAGCCTTAAGCGGAGAGGACAAAGAAAAACAGATCGCAATGGATATGATTAAATATATTGGAGAGGAAATGGGCAAAGGTCTTGCTGTCCTTATTAAGGCGCTGCAGAAAGAGGGAGTGCCGCCGGAACGTATTGTAATAGGATCGACTGTTGGCGAGAATTTAGGTAAGGGAATATTTACTAAAGACGGGAAGGATTATTATCTTGATGTTATTCAGAGATCTGTGCGTGCCGAACTTATCAGGCTTGGAATGTCGGAAACGAGCGTGAATACTATATCTCGGGAGGTTATACGCTCTCCGATT
>JAQUNB010000242.1 GCA_028717825.1 Candidatus Omnitrophota bacterium | reverse complement strand
CTGTTTGAGAGCGGAATACCCCTTACCGATCTCTCCATTGGCTTTTAAGGGTGGCAAGCAGATACCCGCAGAATTTTTACATCACCGTGATTTCAATATGGTTCAGTTTTTATTCCCCGATTATTTTTACCAAAACCCTTTTATCGCGCCGTCCGTCAAATTCTCCGTAAAAGATCTGTTCCCACGGACCGAAATCAAGTTTACCACCCGTCACCGCGACCACAACTTCCCGCCCCATCACTTGCCTTTTAAGATGCGCATCGCCGTTTTCCTCTCCAACATTATGCCTGTAATGGTCTACCGGTTCATGTGGTGCGATAGCTTCCAGCCAATCGTCGAAATCACGAAGAAGTCCCCGTTCGTCATCATTAATAAACACACTAGCAGTAATATGCATCGCGTTGACAAGGCACAAGCCTTCCTTTATCCCGCTTTTTTTTATGATCTTTTCGACTTCCGGGGTTATATTGATGTAATCCCTTCTATGAGGAGTACAGAACGTTAATTCTTCGCGATATGATTTCATATCCTTACCTCTTTTCAATATTAGAATTTCATCCGAACGCCGCCGACACAACGAAAATCGTTCCCTTCCTTGGCCATCGAGACAAAAACGTTTGCGCCGTTCTTGAAGGTTTTTGAGAATTCCACTTCAACCCCCATAGCCCTGCCTTTCTGGTCTTTGAGGCTCACCAAAATGTTCCCGTCTTTCATAAAAGTCTTCCCGATCGAAAATTTTATTACCTCGGTCTTGTGTGAAGAATATGTGATCTCGAACCCGACACTTAAGTCCGTATAGACTTTCCACCGGCCATATATTGTGACCTCTCTTACAACTTCATTGTAGATCTCATCGCTTGAAAACTTGATGCCAACCACATATCTGATCTTTTCATCATACGCTCTTATCCCTCTGGATTCCGCCTGTGCGGTGAAACTAAAGTACGAATCGCTGGCACCTTCCAGCCGGTAAGACAATCGCTTGTCTTCTATATCCCATTTCCCGCTAAAAATGATCCGGTGTATTTCCTTTGGCCCACGCTTTTGCTGAACACGCTCGTAAGAATATACCAGTTCGTTATTTTCCGACACTTCCCACGCACCCTGAAAGATCAAAGTGTCATACCTGCCGCCGGACCTTGTAATTTTAAAATTAATGCGGTTGAACGCGTCGCTCTGCCAGACGCCTTTTAGTTCGATCGTGGAACTTTTTACTCCGGAAATGCCGAGCGCGGAGTATATCCTGAAACAAAGCGCATTCCCGTACACCGATTCTATATCGCCTCGAAAAGTTATCTCATCGGCGCCGGTCGGATTATTTCGGGCGAGCACATGGAACTTAAGGTCGTGCTCATCCGTTAAAGACCACTGACCGTCAAGCACAACACGATTTAAAATATCTTTCTCGTAAGTTTTTTGCACGTCCGCCTCGTAAGCGGCAGCGCTTACACTCTTGGCGCGCCCTCGCGGCACCGTTGGGTTTTTCTCGAGCCCGGAAGTGTATCTTTCGGTAATGATCAGCCGATTAGAACCGTCTAAGGATATCTCGGATATAACGGGTGGATTTGTCTTCTTTGTCATGCTCTTTCCCGGGTAAAAGCGTACAGAGATATCGCAAAAGCCGCGGAGACATTCAGGGATTCCGCGTGCCTGCGCATCGGGATATAAAAAAATGAGTCGGCGAGTTTATCGATCTCGTCAGATACACCGCGGGCTTCGCTGCCAAAAACAAGGATAATACATCCTTCATTATCTTTTTGCATGTTCTGTATGCTGCATGAACCCGGTTTTTCCCCGGGCAACGCGCTTACGTGGATCGTGAAACCGTTGTCTTTCAGGCGTTTCACTTTATCAAAACCGCATTTATAGATCGGGATATCAAGTATCGTACCGCTCGCGCCCCTAACAACTTTCGGGTTATAGATATCGACAGCGGCGCCAGTCAAAAAAATACCTTTCACGCCGAACGCGACCGATGTCCTGATCATTGTACCTACGTTCCCCGGGTCCTGGACACCGTCTAAAAGCACGAAGACACCGCTTTTTGAGCTAAGGTCTTCTATATCTTCCCACTCAGGTTTCTCAACGACCGCGAGTATGCCTTGTGAGTTCTCCAACGATGACAGACTGTCAAATTCTTTGTCGGCCATCTCGGCCGTATCTATGCCTTTGTCCATCCATCCGTCTATCAGCTGTTTTCTTTCCGGGTCACGGTAAAACGATTTCGAGACAATAACTATCGCTATCCTCTTCTCCTTGGAAATGAGGTCGCTTACGAGTTTAAGCCCCTCGGCGACAAACCTATTTTTCTCGTCTCGGACCTTTTTATCGTTCAAAAGATCTTTAATTTCTTTGATCATTCTCTTCTCTGCAAGTTTCATATTTCTCCCTCTTTTCTAACCGAAGTTTGAAAGAACTCATTGCAGTAAGCGGTATTACGCGCGAGTTTCGAAAATTTTTTGTGTTAAACAAAAAATTTCGACTGTTTGAGCGCGAATACCGCTTCCTACGCATCTCCGATCTCCCACATTTCAATACCGGAGTGACGCATATAAAAATTTCAAACCGTTTACGCAAACCTTGTTGTCTTTTTACGGATGGCAGCAGATAATTCGAGCACAGCACAAGCCCTGCCCAATGCAGGGCGCGGATGCGCGCAGAATGTCTGCTGACAGGACCCGTAAAAAGTAAGCAGATTGTATTACTGTATTCTTTCTACCCGAAGTTTGAAAGAACTCATTGCAGTAAGCGGTATTACGCGCGAGTTTCGAAAATTTTTTGTGTCAAACTAAAAATTTTCGACTGTTTGAGCGCG
>JAQUNB010000241.1 GCA_028717825.1 Candidatus Omnitrophota bacterium | reverse complement strand
AGATCTCCTCCAGCTTCCGGCGGGAGGGTCACGTATGCCGGCTTCGATCAAAACGGTCGAGAATAAACTTCACACGATAAAGATGGAAGGCAACGTTCTTTTTAAATACGCCGTAAAAATAATGGCGGAGGCGGCCCTGGCGGTTACTGAACCGTTAGGTCTTAAAGGCGATGATATCGATATAATAATCCCGCATCAGGCGAATATCCGTATATTGAACGCTTTTGCGAAACGCATGGGTGTTGACCCCGCGAAGAAAGTATATTTGAATATTGATAAATACGGCAATATGTCGGCTGCTTCAAGCGCTGTCGCGCTTACCGAAGCTGTTGAGGAAGGCCGGATAAAAAAGGGCGACACGATACTTATGGACGCTTTCGGCGGGGGGCTGACGTGGGGAGCGTTGGTTATTAAGTGGTAATGATATGTTAGTATGTAGTAGGTGGTATGTAGTACCGGAAACGACACATTTCACGAAGGACGACCGCTCGCTTCGCTCGCTAAGACGACAGACGAAGGACGAGGGTTACATAATGTTACATAAGGTTAATCGGGGTTGGGATAATTCAGGTTGCACTTCTTGCGACTGGTAAGTAGATGATTTTACTGTAACCTCAATTAACATTAATTAACCTGAAGCAACCTCAAGTAACATTACTAAGCAATCAGCGTTGATTTAAGAACGTATATAGTTTAGATGGAAACGAGTCGAATTAAAGAACGTATGTGGCATATGGTGTCGGTGAAAAAGAAACACGGACAACGAGCCACTAGTCACTAGGCACGAGTCACAAGTATAGGAGTAAATGGGATGGATAAGAAATTTGGATTATTGTTCCCGGGGCAGGGGGCGCAGGCAGTCGGCATGGGGAAGCAGCTTTATGAGGCCCAAGCCGCGGCCAGATGGGTTTTTAACCGTGCGAATGAAATACTCGGACGGGATATCGCTAAGCTTTGTTTTGAAGGTCCGGAAGAAGAACTCCAGACTACGGCAAACAGTCAGGTCGCAATATTTACAACAAGCATTGCTACGCTGAATTGTCTTATTGAGAAAATAAAAAATAGTCCCGTTGGGGGTGAAACAAGAGAAATATTCGGGCCGGAAGACATTAAATCATTGGGTTTACTTTCTATGGGGCTCAGCCTCGGTGAACCTACGGCACTAGTGGCGAGTGCGGCAATGAGCTTTGAAGACGGTTTACGATTTGTGGAAAAACGCGGACAATTTATGGACGAAGCATCCAAAAAACATGCCGGGAAAATGGCATCCATAATAGGGATGGAACTATCAAAGGTCGAAGCGCTTTGTAAGGGGATAGGTTGTCAGGTCGCGAACCTGAATTGTCCGGGTCAGGTAGTTATCTCGGGCCATGCTACAAAGGTGGAGCTTGCCTGTGATCTCGCGAAAGATCAAGGAGCAAAAAAGATCATTATGCTAAAAGTAAGTGGTGCGTTCCACTCGGAACTTATGACGGACGCTAAAGATAAATTACGGGATGTTTTGCAAAAGGTGACGATAAAAGAACCGGTGATCGATTTTATCAGCAATATTGACGCGGAAGTTACGCGTGACCCGGAAAAAATAAGAGAGAATTTGGTGAACCAGCTGAACAACAAAACTTTATGGGAAGCCTCGATGAGGAAGGCCGGAGAGCTGGGGGTAAAAGACTTTCTCGAAATAGGGCCTGGGGCTGTTCTCAAGGGCTTGGCAAAGAAAATAGATAGTTCCTTTTCCGTGACCCCGCTGCATACCACCGAAGACATAACAAATCTCTTACAGCCCGCTGCTTGAGAGCTATACTTATCGTGATTTGTGGCTAGTGTCTAGTGACTTGTAAAAATAAGGACGTTATCATAAAAATGTGTGACGTCCTTATTTTTGCGCCGCTGTGTTAGCAATACAAAAAGTAAAAAGTTGCTTTTTTGTGCTTGTTTTAGTAAAATAAGAAAAAGTTATTTATGATTCCATAAACATTGTATAGGGGGAAAGTAAATTGTCCAGTATTGGTGCAAAGATATTTAGACGTATATTTACAAAGATAGTTTCATCTATATTATCTGTTACGTTTCTTTTTACGTATTCTGCTGAATATGTATCGGCTCGGACTGTAGGGAGTAATTATGGTTTGGCACGAGGAGTAACACCGCTTCCACTTATAGACCCCAGCCATTTTTCGATCCCTGAGAACCTCGGTGAAGTCCGAGATATTCGGACGGCCGATCCGGGTAAAGTTATTATCCATATACAGGATGCCCACTGTAATTATTCCTGCCAGAATTCGATAACCGATATGATCGGTTATCTGTGTGATACTTATGGCATAGATCTTGTTGCTCTCGAAGGGGCAAGCGGCGGCTTCGACCTCTCATGTTTTACAAAAATACAGGACAAAGCCGTAAGGACCAGAGTCGCGGATTATTTTGTTCGTTCAGGAAGGGTGAACGGCGCCGAATTTTACGCGATCAGTAACCCTGAAAAGATCACTCTTAAAGGTTTGGAAGATGCCTCTCGCTATGCCACAAGTCTCAAAGCTTTCCGGGGAAATCTCGAAAAGAAAAAGGAAATAGATTCAATATTTGGTTTTATTAAAATGAATATTTCCAAGCTCAAGGAAAACATCTTTTCCTCCCAGCTAAAAGAGTTCGATGCGTTAAAGACAGACTTTCGGAATAAAAAGATCGAACTTGAAAACTACATAACAAGCATTGAGAACCTCGCGAGCGAGATCAATATCGATATTACCGGTTTTCTTCAAATACAAAAACTTTCGACCCTTTTGCAAAAAGAACGAAAGATCGATTTTCGCAAGGCGAACATCGAGAGGAATAAACTTCTGGACCGT
>JAQUNB010000240.1 GCA_028717825.1 Candidatus Omnitrophota bacterium | reverse complement strand
CGATAAGCCCGCCTAAAAGCGCGGCCAGTAATATTTTTATTACGATCGACATACTTGTCATGCTCTTACCCTTTCTGCTTTGAACTTTTTCTCGCCGAGAAAAGCCACCATGGCCGCGTTATCCGTGCAATACTTTTTTTCGGGCAGATATAATTTAACACCGCTCCTTTGGCATCTTAAAACAAGACGCTGGCGTAATAATTCGTTGTTCACTACTCCGCCTCCGACCGCGAGGCGTTCCGCCCCTGTAAGCTCAAGCGCGCGCAAAACTTTCTTGTCGATCACATCTACTATCGCTTCCTGAAACGAAGAGCAGATCTTGTCTTTTTCTTCCTCTGTTTTCCGGCAATCCTTCCAGTAATATAATACCGCAGTTTTTATCCCGCTGAAACTAAAATCTACATCTGTTTTTTTGTTCAAAAGTGCCCGGGGAAATCTGATCTCGGGGTGTTTCGTCAACCCTTTCGCCCTCTTTTCAATTATTGGTCCTCCCGGATATCCAAGATCGAGGATCTTCGCCACTTTATCAAAAGCCTCTCCCGCCGCGTCGTCTTTAGTCCGCGCAATAACCGAAAAATCATTTAGAGATCTGCAGGAATAAATATTTGTATGGCCCCCTGATATCACCATACCCAAGAACGGAAAAAGATCCGTCATATCTTCTTCCTGATCACTTATAAAACACGAGGCGATATGCGCGTTTACATGGTCCACTTCCACCAAAGGTAGGCCTTCGGCAAAGCTCAACGCGTTGGCGAACGCTTTCCCGACAAGCAAAGACCCCGGAAGCCCCGGCCCGCATGTAACAGCGATAAGCTCAATGTCTTTTATGCCGGTTTTCGCGTCACGGAGTGCTTTTTTAAAAACCGAAAAGATATATTCAGTGTGAAAACGTGACGCTATTTCCGGGACCACCCCTCCGTAAGCGGCATGCAGATGTACGCTTGATGATACTTCATCAGAAAGAACCTGCCCCTTATCAACTACCGCGACCGCGGTCTCATCACATGATGTTTCTATTCCCAAAGTAATCATATTATCGTTTTATTTTAAAGCATATCCTGCTGTTTTTGTTTTTCCTCCGGCATGCGCCACCTCTGGAACACACGCACACCTTTTAGTATGTTCACTGCCGCCTCCAGTTGATTATCAAAATCTTTTTTTTCTTCTTGTACAGTTTTACCTTTTTCCAGTTTTTTAAAGACTTTTGTCTTTTCCGCCTCAAGCTCATCTTCGGTATCGGGCACTTTTGAAACTTCCATTTTTTCTACGACGACATCGGGTTCGACACCTTTATCCATCAAATTTTTACCGGATGGCGTAAAAAAAGCGGCTGTCGTAAGCCTGATCGCAGTATCGTCCCCCAGAGGAACAACTGTCTGCACAGATCCTTTGCCAAAAGTCGTAGTACCAACGACCAGCCCTCGTTTATTATCCTTGATCGCCCCGGCAAATATTTCCGCAGCACTCGCTGAACCGTGGTTAACCAACACTACGATCTCCATGTCGTTGAACTCCGACTCTTTTTTAGCAACAAATTCTGTTCTCCCCGCCGGATCACGGCCTTCCGTATAAACTATCATTTGACCGGGATTTAAAAAAAGATTAGACACTTCCACTGCCGACTCGAGAAGCCCCCCCGGATTATTTCGCACGTCAATGATCAGACTATTAGCCCCATCATCACGAAGTTTTTTTATTTCCTTTTCTATGTCCTTGCCCGTCCTCTCCTGAAATTCGGCAAGTTTTATATAACCAATATTATTTTCGAGTACAATAGTCTTTTTTACGCTCTTCGATTTAATTATGGCTCTATTTATCGTAAAATCCAAGATCTTGTCCTCTTCCTCGCGGAACACGGTAAGGTTCAGATCCGTGCCGGGCGCACCTCTTAATTTTTTTACTGCGTCATCTAGGGTCATGTCACGAGTGATCTCGCCGTTTATCTTAACGATCTTATCTCCCGGCAGAACCCCTTTTTCCTGAGCGGGGGTATCTTCGATCGGGGTAATGACGGTTAGAACGCCGTCCCTCATCCCAACCTCGATACCTACACCACCAAATTCGCCCTTGGTCTCTTCGTTTATATCCTTGAACGCTTCTTTATCAAGGAACTGGCTGTATCCATCGAGTGTTTCCATCATGCCTTTAAGTGCCCCATAAACCAAGTCCCTTACTTTGACGGGCTTAACATAATCGGCACTTACGAGCGTGATCGCATCGGCAAAAAGCTGAACCTCTTTAAAAAGTTCCTGACCGTTGTCGATTATCGCCGGCACTTCCGCCCTCACCGTGAACGCCAAAGCAAAAAAAAGAAGCGGCGTCAAAAGAAGGATAGCGATCTTGGTTCTCCTGTTAAAACTTTTGAATTTTTTCATTTTAGTTTGCCTTTCAATATTTCCCCCGCGATCTTGGGGTTAGCCTTTCCTTTGCTCAGTTTCATGACCTGCCCGACAAGAAAACTTAAAGCGTTTTCTTTGCCGCTTTTATAATCGTTAACGGATTTCGGGTTTTCTTGTATCACCTTATCCACAATATTCTCTATCTCTCCCTGATCCGATACCTGTTCAAGGCCTTTCTTTTTTACGATCTCCGCAGGAACGCATCCGGTTTCTTTCATCTCCACGAGAACATCTTTAGCCTTTAAGCGGCTTATTCTCCCCTCTCTGACCATCTTTACCAAGTCTACCAGATCCTTTGGTTTAATATTAAGTTCCGCAATGTCGGCCTTGCCACTTTCGTTAAGAAAACTCATCATTTCACCGTTTATCCAGTTAGCGGCGGCTTGACGTTCTTCCTTTTGGTTTAAAATTAATTTCAAACGTGATTAAACATATTTTAAAAAAACACTG
>JAQUNB010000239.1 GCA_028717825.1 Candidatus Omnitrophota bacterium | reverse complement strand
TTAGGTTAAGATGGGCGGGAATATCCATTCCAAAGGGGTTATGATCTTAAGCGGTTATTTCGGAGAAAAATTCGCGCAGGAGACGCCTTTGAGCCTCAATGCGAGCATTTGTTTTGAGCAGTCATACGACGGTGTCGAAGGTGATAGTGCCTCAAGCACCGAAGCATATTGTTTGTTATCCTCGCTTTCCGGTGTGCCGATCAAGCAATCCATAGCCGTAACGGGCTCGATGAACCAGCACGGGATGGTGCAACCGATAGGCGGGATAAATGAGAAGATAGAGGGGTTTTATCACGTGTGTAAGATGAGCGGATTAACTGGAAAACAGGGTATCATAATGCCGGAAAGCAACGTCCGGCACCTTATGCTCAAAGACGAGATCGTTGAAGCGGTCGAGAAGGGGAAATTCCATATCTGGGCTGTTTTGACCATAGACGAAGGGATAGAGATACTTACCGGGAAGAAAGCCGGGGTTAAAGGTAAAGACGGCAAATATCCCAAAGGGACAGTAAATTGTCTGGTTGCGGAAAAGCTCAAGGAGTATGCGGATAGGTACACGAAAGCGGAAAAACCCAAAAAACCTTTGTCAAAAGAAAAAAAACACCCTAAAGGGAAAAAGTCCAAATAGGCCTACAAGGTCTATTGTGGTTATAACCCGCATGGGAACGGTTTAAAACCGTTCCCTACCTTCATAAGTGGATGTTAGCATTGTAGGGAACAGGCATGCCTGTTCCCTACCCATAAATTAGTGTAATGGGATGGATGGTATGAACAAAAGTTTTTTAAATGGAAAAATATTTATTGGTGCGATACTTTTTTGTGCCATGATTGTCTCTGCCTTTACTCAGGCGGAAGCCCAGAGATACAAAAACTTATACAACGTGTTCTGCTATAACAAGGAAGTAAAAGTTTATATAGATGAAATTAAAAATTCGTCCGGTGTGAAAAGTGTGAATACACAAAAGATAAAGGAAGTTCTTGAGAATGATCTACTAACGCGTATGACGTTGAATTTTAAATTAGCCGCTAAAGAAGAAGCGGATATTATTATCAATTGTGATGTCCTTGAATACCGTACGGAAAGCGGGGATCCCGAAGGCGGACCATTTGGCATAGTTCCTAAAGAACGCCTTACACAGATCCATGCGATTTTTTCCGTTACGGATGCAAAAAAAGGAAAACTGCTTTGGAGCGATAGGATAAAAGCATTATTGTCGGGAGAGGGGGCATCTGAGGCCGAAAGAGAAGCAATGCTTTACGAAAGGCTGGCCAAAATTTTTCTAAGAGAATGTTTCAGTGAGGCGCAAAGTAAAAAGAGGAATGTTAGCGTTAGTTAATAATTTATCCATCCGCAGCAATAGTTATCCGCTTATAGTTATTATGTTAAGACCCTAGACTCTAAACCCCACTAAAAAAATTTGCATAATTCAAGTTTTTATGATATTATATAGATAGATGTAAATATGTCAATACGTCTATTTGTTGATGATAATTCATTCCTCTTGTTTTTTAAACATGCAGGAGAAAGGGATTAAGGAGTATAGACCATGAAATTTGAAAAATTTACGATAAAAACACAGGAAGCGATCCGGGATGCGATAAATGAGGCCGTCGAGCGCGAAAATCAGGAAGTTGATGTCGCGCATCTTCTTTATGTCCTCTTGGGGGAGGACGAGGGGACATGCGGAAAAATTTTAAGAAAATCGGGTGTGGATACCGCTGCCATTCGGAAACTTGTAAATGAAGATATGAACAAAAGGGCGAAAGTAAATGGCAGTGCCGCACAGCCCTATATGTCGCGTGATCTTAACGCGGTTATTTCTTCAGCCGAGCGAGAGGCGAAAAATCTCAAAGATGATTATGTAAGTGTGGAACACCTGCTTTTGGCTATAACGGAAAACACCCAGACAGAAGAAGCAAAATTGTTAAATAGATATGGGATCAATAGAAATAGTGTCTTGGGTGCCATGCAGGAGATAAGGGGCGCCCATCGCGTTACGGATGAAAATCCCGAAGCCAAATATCAGGCACTGCAAAAGTACGGCAGGGACCTCGTGGAGCTGGCGAATAGAGGCAAGCTCGATCCGGTCATCGGTAGAGATGAGGAGATCCGGCGGCTCATACATGTTCTTTCGAGGCGGACTAAAAACAATCCGGTCCTTATCGGCGACCCCGGGACGGGGAAGACCGCTATAGTCGAGGGTCTTGCGCAGCGGATCTCTTCGGGTGACGTCCCGAACCGTCTGAAAGATAAACGTATAATAGCTCTCGATTTGGGGAGTTTGGTGGCAGGGACGAAGTTCCGCGGTGAATTTGAGGATAGGTTAAAAGCTGTTCTTAAAGAAATAAGCGAAAGAGAAGGAGAAATCATATTATTTATTGATGAGCTTCATACTTTGGTAGGTGCCGGAGGGGCGGAAGGCGCGGTGGATGCGTCAAACATGCTTAAACCGGCTCTTGCTAGAGGCGAATTGCGTTGTATCGGCGCCACGACGCTTGATGAATACAGGAAGTACATCGAAAAGGATAAAGCACTGGAAAGACGTTTTCAGCAGATCTATGTGGGTGAGCCTTCTGTGGAAGATACTATAACGATCCTGCGCGGATTAAAGGAAAGATATGAGATCCATCACGGTGTCAGGATAGCGGATTCGGCAATAATAGCCGCCGCGACACTTTCCGATAGATACATAACCGGCAGGTTCCTGCCGGACAAAGCGATAGACCTCGTCGATGAGGCAGCGTCGAAACTGCGCATAGAGATAGACAGCGTCCCGACGGAAATAGATCAGGTCCAGAGAAAAATAATACAGCTTGAGATCGAACGTCAGGCACTTAAGAAAGAGGAAAGGACCGACACAGGAAAG
>JAQUNB010000238.1 GCA_028717825.1 Candidatus Omnitrophota bacterium | reverse complement strand
CATATCGCATTGCCGAAACGATACGGGTGTTGCTTTTTATGGCCCTATCGATCTTGGTTTTTAACTTTTATCCTGTTACCGCGGTGATGATCGTTTTGCTGGCTATTTTAAACGATGGGGCAATAATCTCTATTGCCTATGACCGTACACAGTATTCCCAAAAACCTGAAAAATGGGATATGCCGGTTGTATTAAGTATTGCAACAGTATTGGGGATAAGCGGCGTCATCGCTTCTTTCGGTATTTTTTATCTCGGCGAAATGGTATTCCATCTAAATAGGGATATGATACAGACTTTAATGTATTTAAAGCTTTCGGTAGCAGGGCACCTTACAATATTCCTGACAAGAACGCGTGGACCATTTTGGAGTGAGCGCCCGGCTTCTGTTTTGCTATTTGCGGTGATCGGAACTCAGGTTTTGGCGACCTTGATAGCCGTATACGGCATATTTATGAAACCGATAGATTTGAATTGGGCAATTTTTGTATGGTTCTATGCGCTTATTTGGTTTTTGATAAATGACAGGATCAAACTTTTGACTTACAAAATTTTAGATAAATCCCGTTTTGGAATACCATTATTCGGGAAATAGACTTGATCCACCGGAAATTGCCTACGCTGAGACCGGATTGTTAAAGCTTGCGCTAAACATATTGAATCTAGTAAAGAGTATGCTAAAATAGCTTTTATGTAAAATATTTTAAAGAATAACTATGAATTAAAGTAAGTGTTACGGGTCTGGAGAGTGGTTGACTCCAGAGGTTTTATTTGATGGTCGGGCCGCCATTGTGTAGACTCTACGAGATGGCGGTTTTTATTTTAAGGAGGATTAACCTATGGTTCTAAATAACGCGTTCCGAGGACTCATCGATCTGACGATCCCTTTAGCGATTTTTTTAATTACAATAATATTCGGGTATGTTTTAAGAAAAATATTATTTAATAAGTTAATTCGTTTAGCACGGAATACCACGTCCATGCTTGATGATATAATTATCGAGTCTATCCGAGGGCCTTTTATTATCTGGTTTGTCATGCTCGGGATATACTTTGGACTGGAGGTATCGAGAACGGCAGACGAAATAGTTCACATCGCGGGAAAGACCTTGTTTGTGCTGGGAACACTTTCCGTAACATTGGCTTTAGCAAATATCACCACAAAAATAATCAAAGCGTATTCAAGTAAGATCCAAACCGCTCTTCCCATAACTTCTCTTACTCAAAATATTAGCCGTGTTATTATATTCGTTGTAGGGATTTTGGTTATTTTAAACAGTTTAGGTGTTTCGATAACGCCGATATTGGCTACTCTGGGTGTCGGTAGCTTAGCGGTCGCGTTGGCTTTACAGGATACGCTTTCGAACCTATTTGCCGGATTTTATATAGTGGCCGCCAAGCAGATGAAAGTTGGTGACTATGTAAAGTTGGAATCCGGCGAAGAAGGTTATGTCACCGATATAGCATGGCGTACTACAACAGTAAAGATGTTGCCCAATAATGTGGTTTTGGTGCCGAATGAAAAACTTACAAAATCCATCATCACCAACTATTATTTGCCGGATAAGGAGATGGCGGTATTGATTAATCTGGGAGTCCATTATGATAGTGACCTGAAGAAGGTCGGGAGGATCACCTGTGAAGTGGCAAAGGAAGTAATGAAAGAGGTTCCCGGTGGAGTTCCGGAATTCGAACCGTTTATCCGCTATCATACATTCGGCGATTCCAGTATTAATTTTTCTGTGATCTTAAGAGCTAAAGAATTTGTAGACCAGTATTTGATCAAACACGAGTTTATCGAAAGGCTCCATGAGCGATATAAAAGAGAAGGGATAGTTATTCCATATCCCATTAGGGCGATAAATTACAGCCAAGAGCGGTCCGAAAGATAACAACAAAAGGGATCCGGCAAGGGACACGGTAGACCCCTGAAGGATAAAAACAGAGAAAATAAGGGATAAGGGCGATCAAGATGGTTATCCTTTGGTTAAAATTCATTGTCTGTGTTACAGTAATTCTTTACTGCGGCAAAGGGGTCGCAAGGTACGGGGATGCTATTGCCGAGAAGACCGGTCTGAGCGGTTTGTGGATCGGAGTGATCTTGGTATCGCTCGCAACAAGCCTACCGGAGTTATTTACGGGCGTAGGGAGTACGGTATTTCTAGATGCGCCCAACCTTACTGTCGGCAATCTATTCGGAGCGAATATATATAATCTTATCAATATCGCTATCTTAGATTTTTTAAATAAAGGGGCTCCCTTGCTAAGCGTGATTTCTACCGGGCAGTTGTTAACGGCGACTTTAAGCCTGGTCCCCTTATCAATCGCCGCGTTAGGTATATTTCTGAGCCCGAAATTAACGGAAATATCCTTTGCGAACGTAAGCCTCTACAGCATACTGATTTTAATTACATATTTCGTATCTACGCGAATAATATTTAAATTTGAAAAAAATCAACAACGAATTTTGCAGGAAATCCGCAAAGAAGAAAAGATATTATATAAATATGATGCTATTTCTTTGCCCCAAGCGTCCATTTATTACGCCATTTTTGCTCTTATGATCGCATGCGCGGGGATCTGGCTGGCGTACATTGGGGATGATTTATCCAAGCTCTTAGGGTTAGGGCAAAATTTCGTAGGCAGTTTGTTCCTTGGTTTTGCCACTACCCTGCCGGAAATGACAGTCTCGATCGCCGCTATTCGTCTGGGCGCGAAAGAATTGGCAGTAGCCAATATGCTCGGATCAAATCTATTTAATATGGCGATAATCTTCATGAATGATGTTCTTTATCGGAAAGGTCCCATTTTTGCGGTTCTTAGCCAGCAACATGTTTTTGTCGCATTCATAGTTATGCTTATGACGGTAACGGTTATTGCGGGTTTGA
>JAQUNB010000237.1 GCA_028717825.1 Candidatus Omnitrophota bacterium | reverse complement strand
CCTAAAGAGAGCGACAGAAGTCAGCGCCATAGTGTTTTTGATCACGTCGCTTAGTTTAGCGATAATTTCTGCCGGTAGGAGCCGGTCGCTTTTCGAAGGTGTCGGGATGCCGGCAATGCCGACAACACAGCAAGGAACGCCTGTAGCAGGCGCTCAAGGCGGAGCGGCACCGGCGCAAGGCACTTTCCCTTTGGATGAGTATTAAACCCAAATTTTGTATTGGGTAAAAACACCCAATCTTTTAAGGAATCATTCTGGTGTATACTTTAGGAATGAGACTAGTTCGGCTCAAAAGGTCACTGTCAGTTTTGATAGTGACCTTTTTCTTTAATATTTTTTTGTTCGAAAATTGTGTTTTTCCGGAAGGGGAGATAGGCGCCAGAGATGCGTTCGTGTCGGCCAGTATAGCCGATGCTCGGACTCTTATTCCGATCTTTGCGGACGATAGTAATTCAGCCTCGATATGCGAATTGGTCTATAGCGGACTTGTGAAGGTTGACGGTGATCTGAACATTATAGGGGATCTGGCGGAAAAATGGGACATAAGTGAAGATGGTCTTGTGATCACTTTTTATCTCAGAAAGAACGTGAAGTGGCATGACGGCAAAGGCTTTACCGCGGAAGATGTTAAATTTACTTACGAGACTATTCTTGATCCCAAAACGGGATGCCCTTATATCTCAAGTTATATTGATATAAAAAAGATCGAGGTCATAGACGCTTATACGATCCGGTTTTATTATAAACAGCCTTACGCACCGGCGCTTTCAAAGTTCGGGATGGGGATAATCCCGGAACACATATTCAAAAATACAGGAGAGATGCGGAAGTCGACGTATGCGCGCTCGCCGATAGGTACAGGGCCCTATAAATTCTCGAAATGGGAACCCGGGCAATATGTTGTACTTGAAGCGGATGAGAATTATTACGAACATATCCCGGGGATAAAACGGTTTGTCTATCGGATAATACCCGACCAGAGCGTGGAATTCCTCGAGATGGTAACGGGCGGTATAGATTCCATGTCTCTCAGTCCTTATCAATATTTCTATCGGAGTAATACCGAAGAATTTAAAAAGAAGATCAATAAATTCCAGTATATTTCGCATTCCTACATTTACATTGGCTATAACTTAAAGGACCCGTTATTTAAGGATAAAAAAGTCCGGCAGGCTTTAAGTTATGCCGTGAACAGAAAAGAGATCATAGATTCGATACTCTTGGGGCTTGGAGAGAAATGCACAGGGCCGTTCCTTAAAGGGACGCCTTATTATGACGAGTCGGTGGCAGGGTATGACCATAACCCCGAAAAAGCGAAGAAACTTTTATTCGAAGCAGGATGGTACGATGCCGATAATGACGGTATTTTAGAGAAAAACGGCCAAAAGTTCCACTTCCGCCTCGTTACAAATCAAGGGAACCAGATCCGAGAAGATGCGGCGGCTATAATACAAAATGAATGGCTGAAAGTCGGCATTAAGGTCGACATACAGGTTATTGCTTGGTCCAGTTTTCTCGATCAGTTCATCAATAAAAAAAATTTTCAAGCGGTGATCTTGGGCTGGACCATTCCGCTGGACCCGGATATACATTCTGTGTGGCATTCGGATTCCATTAGCGGAGAAGGACTTAACTTTATTTCGTATTCGAATAAGAGTGTGGATAAATTGATAATGAAAGGACGGCGGGAATTTAACCCCGAAGAAAGGGCAAAGATATATAAAAAGATCCATAGCCTTATTTCGGAAGATGCTCCATATACTTTTTTATTTTTTCCATATGCGACTCCCGCTGTGAATAAGAGATTTGAGGGTGTGAAAGCGGCCCCCGCCGGCATAAGCTATAATTTTATCGACTGGTATGTGCCGGAGTCTGAGGTGAAGTATAAGTTCTAGCATATGGTATTTGGGATTAAATGACAAATAACAAAATCCAAATGACAAATGAAATCTAAAATCCAAATATCAAAAACCAAACCAGAACCCGCAGTTTCGGTTTTTGATATTTGACATTGATTTGTCATTTGTGCTTTGACATTTGTCATTAACTTACCATATGCGATATGCCAAATGCTATCTGCAAATATTATGAAAACATATATTCTAAAACGATTATTACTCATCATTCCGATGCTCCTCGGGATATCATTTATCCTGTTCGTGATCATGCACTTGGCGCCGGGAGACCCTGTGAGCATACGGTACGGGCTCAATCCCGAGGTTTCCGAAAGCGCCCGGGCGAATTTTAGCAAGATGTATGATCTGGATAAACCCGTGCTCTGGCAGTATGTTCTGTGGCTGGGAAGATTTTTTTCTTTTGATTTTGGTAAGTCTTTGGTCGATGATCAATCTGTTATGACAAAAATAGCGGCGTATCTCCCCGCGACCATCCTGCTTCAGGGGCTTTCTCTTCTTCTTATTTTCATTATTTCTATCCCAATGGGAGTTTTAAGCGGCATCAAACAGAATTCGATCTTTGACAAGGTAATTACGGTCCTTGTTTATATCGGATTTGCGATGCCTGCTTTCTGGCTGGCGCTTCTTTTGATCTACTTTTTTGGGTATAAACTGGAATGGCTGCCGATATCGGGTATGGATCCATGGTATACCGTATATTTAGGCGGGTTTGGCCGCTTAAAAGATCTAATATGGCATTTGATACTTCCGGTCCTAACGACCGCGTTCGTGAGCCTCGCGTCGCTTACACGTTACACTCGGGCGAGCGTTATAGAAGTTATGCATGAAAATTATATTTTGACCGCTCGAGCGAAAGGCCTTAAAGAGGGAAGGATCGTCGTTCACCATATTTTAAGGAACGCTCTTCTTCCTATCGTGACGATCGTGGGGCTAACGCTTCCCGTGCTTATATCGGGAAGTTTTGTTTTTGAGACC
>JAQUNB010000236.1 GCA_028717825.1 Candidatus Omnitrophota bacterium | reverse complement strand
GAAAAAGGCGGGAAATTCCGTTCCGTACTGAAACGCCACGAAAAAATAAAAGAATTATGTGAAAAAGAAAAATGGACCGAAGAAAAAGATTCAATTTACAAATTGCCAAAGGTCAAGAGGATCAAATTCAAGGTTAAGAAAGTTAAGGCTGAAAACGAAGGCGAGGGAGCCGCTGCGCCGGGAGCGCCGGCTGCTGCAGGGGCACCGGTGGCCGCGGGGACAGCTGCCGCGGGGGCCAAAGCCGCACCGGGCGCTAAAGCTGCGTCTGGCGCTAAGGCCGAAGCTAAACCGAAAACCGAAGCCAAGGGGAAGGGCGACGCTAAAAAGTAATTTGCTTTGATAAAAGGTGCACAATGATAACTTTTGAGGATTTTAAGAAATTAGATCTTAGAATAGCCAAGATCCTGGATGTAAAAGAGCATCCCAATGCGGATAGGCTTTATGTTTTGCAGATCGATGTTGGTGGGGAAACAAAACAGGTGGTAGCGGGCATAAGAGCAAGTTATACCCCTTCCGATCTTTTGGGGAAAAGTGTCGTTATTATCAATAATCTGGAGCCGGCAACCATTAGAGGCGAAGCTTCGAATGGAATGGTGCTGGCGGCAAGTTCCGAAGGCGGCCCCATCGTTTTGGTGCCCGAAAAGGAAACGTCGGTAGGTGCAAAAATCTCGTAGTAAGTTCGTATCCAAAACTTCCCTCAAACATTAATATGCGCCCGGTTTCAGCTTTTGAGATGTCAGAGATCGATAGGAAAGCCCAAGACGAATTTGGTCTAAACCAGATCGTTCTTATGGAAAACGCCGGGAGATGCGCCTTCGACGTTATATCCTCCGATAATCCATCGATTAAAAAAGAGCGTATCGCGATATTTTGCGGTAAAGGCAATAACGGCGGCGACGGTTTTGTGCTGGCACGTTATCTGGCTAATGGCGGCGCGCGCGGACTTTTCGTTTTTGTTACCGGCATGGATAGCATCAAAAAAGGTGCGGCGCTTGATAACTATAATATATTAAGGAAAATGGGCTTAGCCATATTGCCTCTGGAAGATTTTTTGAAGCCCGTGAAAGAAAGAGACAACTTTACGATATTCGTCGACGCCGTGTTCGGTACGGGATTCCAAAGTGAATTGCCGCGAGATGTCGCGCTGACATGGATACATTTAAATTCGTTAAACGCGAAGGTTTATGCTATCGACGTGCCGTCGGGGCTTGATGCGACTAGCGGCCGGGCGGCAAAAAATTGTATTAAAGCCTATAAGACCGTAACGTTCGGTCTGCCCAAAATAGGATTCTATCTGAATGATGGACCTTCTGTATGCGGAGAGGTCATTGTAAAAGACATCGGATTTCCTGAACAGCTTCTGAGACCTTACCTTATGTAGTTTTGGTGTTAAATTCGCTCGATGATAACATAACAAACTTTGCTAACTTTTTTACAGTGCCTGTCAGCGAGGGTCCTAGGCGCATCCGCATTCGCCTTCGGGTTTACTTGTGCTGTGCTCGAATTGTCTGCTGCCACCTGCGGAAAGCCAACACAATTTGTTACGTTATCTAAACGGGGACCTGTTTGCTTTTCAACGCGTTATGTGCTATATTTCTGTTCTATGAAGAAAATCAAAGTTAATTTAGGCACAAAGAGCTACGATATTTTAATAGGCAAAAGGGTAATAAAGAAACTGCCAAAGTTAATAAAACGTTTGAATGGCACGGGACCGGTAGTGATCTTTACGGATAAGATCATTAACTCGAAGGTTATGCCTCAAGTCGATCTCTTGCTCAAAGGGATGCCTAATAAAATAATCAAGATAGTCGTTCCCGCATCGGAAAGATCTAAATCCATCAAGACATATCAGGATAGTATTACCGAGATAAGTGCTAAAACAAAATTGCACAAGCCCCTTGTGATCGCGTTGGGCGGAGGTGTTATCGGTGACCTTGCCGGTTTTGTGGCGGCTACTTTTAGAAGAGGCGTTCCGTTCATTCAGGTTCCAACAACCTTGCTCGCTCAGGTGGATTCTTCGATCGGCGGTAAAGTGGGTATTGATATCCCGCAGGCGAAAAACCTGATAGGCGCGTTCTACCAACCTAAAGCAGTGCTGATCGATATTGATATTCTGAGAAGCCTTCCCGAAAAACAGATCACGAACGGTTTGGCGGAGATCATTAAATACGCGGTCATAGCGGATAGATCATTTTTTGATTATCTTGAAAAAAACATTTCAGGCATAATGCGTTTAAAGGGCGACGTAATAGAAAAAGTCGTTTATGAATGCGCCAAGATCAAGGCGCGAACGGTTGAGAAAGATGAATTTGATGATAAAGACGTCCGCATAATACTGAATTTTGGGCATACACTGGGACACGCGATCGAGGCGGCATCAGGTTATTCTAAAGCATATAATCACGGCGAATCGGTGGCGCTGGGTATGGTTTTGGCAGGGGAAATAGCGCTTCGCCTGGACATGTTCACGAAGAAAAGGCTCGATAGGATCAAAAAACTTCTTGAAAAAGCGCACCTTCCGGTAGAGGTTAGGGCCCTCAAGGTTGAGGATATAATGGCTGCATACGGCTATGATAAAAAATTTACCGCTGGAAGCAACCGCTTCGTACTGCCTAAAAAGGTGGGTTCAGTGGAGATAATTGAGGATATCCCGGCGCTTCTTATTAAAACGGCGTTGAAAAAATATATCAGAAAGTGACCTTTTATCCTATGCGTAAAGAATATAAAGAAATAATTTTAAATTCGACAAAAAGAACGGAGATCATTGATGTTACCCGGGATGTCAAAAAAGTGCTTGGTGACAACAGTAAAAAATGCGGGATGTGCATTGTTTATGTGCCGCACACGACGGCGGCGATTACAATTAATGAAAATGCCGACCCTGACGTGAA
>JAQUNB010000235.1 GCA_028717825.1 Candidatus Omnitrophota bacterium | reverse complement strand
GCTTTATAATAATCTTCTGGTGTCCTGCCGCCCCAGTCAAGATCAACATATGGAGCAAAAGTGTTCCCCTTGCCCAACTCATCTTTTCCAAAGTTTGCTCTTCTAAATTCCGCCATATCTATGGGCAAGCCTTGTTTTATTTGGAGACCGTCTCCTTTTTTTCTCCACAGGGGAGAACATGCTAACCCCCCGCATGCGGCTATATCCGCTTCCGTAAAACCTGCGGCTTCCGTCATTTCATGCGAGTCTTGGACCTGTATGTCCGTAGCAGCCATCAGATCTCTCTGCTCTTTCTGTGTGAACCTTGATACAAAAATAAATTCTCCGTATTTACCGGCCTTTTTCCCTTCTTCTTGTTCCTTTCCGTCGAGCCACTTGTTTATTTCGCCTTCTAATTTTATATATATATCCCTTAATTCTTCGCTGCGCTTCATCTTGTTCTGAAGGTTTCCGTATATAACGACAGTGTATCCTAATTCTACCATCCTGCGAATATTATTTGCAGTAAAAGCCCGTTCCAGCCCTACTTTTTCGTCTACGAGCCGACCGGAATATGAAACAAGTATTTTACCGGGATCTATTTTTACGCCCTTTTTCCCTGGGATTTTCAGCTTTTTCTTGGCTTCTGTTTTTGCGCTCAGGATCTGCTTCGGGGTAATATGTTCCGCGTTTATATTATCTCCGCATGTCTTTTCCAAGATGCCCCTGAAACACTCTGTGCTCTTTTCTCTGTTATCTCCGTTAGAAATCGCTATTACGCGCACCAGATATAATTTTAGTTTTTTGAATAACCTTTTTAAGCGATTGCCCGACGCGTCATTCACCCATTCGTCATATTGCGCTATATCGTTCCTTTGTATTTCCGATACCGCGCTTTGCCCATGCGCGCACCGGAGCGCCGCCGAAGTCACGTCGTAATCATGCTTGTCGCCCGCTAAGTGTTTAAAAAGTTCATAATATTCTTCGGGTATCTCCATTGCTTTCATCGCGTTCTCATGGTGGCCTTCCCCATAAGAACGTCTATTCCAATAAGTGTGTGTGGTGAAAAAAACTGTCGCGTTTTCCAAAAAAGGATCAATTGTGTAGTTGGGATCTTTTTCTTTTTTTGCTATTTCTTTATCCAGGAGTATCTTCATATAAACCGCGACAAGCCCTGTCTGTGAATCGTTCAAATGGATAAGCGGCGCCTTCCATTCTTGTTGTTCCCTCTTTTTTATGGTTCTTTCCCTGTCTTCCTGTCTGCGTATAAATTCCATTGCTGCCTTAGAATAAAAAACCGAGAACTCTTCCCACTCCGGAAGACTCGAATCGGGATTATTTTCGTTCCGATAATTATAGATCAAAGACGTGTAAAAACTTGACCCGTTCGATTGCCTGTCCCGAATAAGAAATACTTCTATCCCCAGATCATTAACACCGCTACTTACTTCCACCGGGACTTCTTTTCCTTGTACGGTCACAATGAATGAGTCAATTGTTTTTAGCACCTTCAGCGGGTGAGTGATATCTGCCGGATTATCATAATCAAACTTTTTTTTGGTACCGTCAGCGTCCAACCGTAGCTGGTAATGCGGCTCTATTTGTCTAAAGGTCGTTCCGGAATTTTCTAATAGTTTTTTGATCTTAACCCCGTGATATTGCATAACCCTTGCTAAGCCTCCCGCTTCGTGCCATATTTCCGGGGAAACCTGCCAGACCGTCCTTCCTTCCAACTCAGGAGCGTGTACCCTTACCCAGTTTTCCAAAATGCAGGACTCATCCATCGTCAACAAAATATCATCTACCACTATAAGCTTCCTATAGTCTTTCCCGGTTTCGCTCGTCAAAATATCTATAAATCTTGCCTGTTTCTCGGCATCCAAAAGCGCCACGGCTTTTTTGATCGGATAACTGCTTTCAACAGGCGATAACGGTTGCCCAAGGATTATGTCGTTAAATACCGCCATCATTTCCAAAAGTCGTTCTGGTTCATTTAATTTTGCTTCTATTTCCTCTTTAATATCATATACTTTGTTCTTTTCCAGCGCTTTGCGATATCTTTCGAATCCGCTCTTTTCTATGATGCTGTCGACTAACTTAAGCCTTTCTTTGTGTTCCTCGTCCGTTCCGTGATCGAGCCCGATCAGATGTCTATATTCGTCATCGTTTAAAATTTTTGCCCTAGCTTCCTCGTTTTCTGCTTTAAGAAGAAATTTCAGCAATATCCCTCCTATATAAATGACGCCGTCTCTAATACCGGCATGGGCAATATTAGAATTACCCGCGGCTTCTTTCCACATGATCGCCTCATTACCCAGTATAACCCTGATCTTGATCGTTTCGCCGCTAACCTTATGTGCCTCAAGCCACGCGATGAGGGTATTTTGTTCTTCTTCGGTATAAATTTTATTTATATCGATCGAATGCCCTCTGTATATTTCCGGCCTCGTAATACCCGCAGCATAATCGCTAATCCATTCCAGCCTGTTGGCTTTTAGCTGGATATTTTTTTCTCCGCGTTTGTTGTTTCTGCTCAAATAAATTTCCGCTATTTTCCCGTCCCAGATAAGCTTCTGTATTAAGGGATCCGTTGCCGGCGCTTCGCTTCCTTTTAAGTCTTTTGAGGCAGACCAACCATCGACTATCAAATAAAAATAGCGGCCCGCCTGTTGCCATTTGCTTGCTTCTTCTTCAGACACACGTGGTTTAGTGTATAGACCAACTTTTATAGTTTGTTGTTTGTCGCCATCAAGCATAAAAGGAATGGTAACAATGCCTGTTGCGCTGTCTATTGTTATTCCTTTTAGGTATACTTTTGCGCTCAAAAACTCTTCGGCGCCCTTAAAGTCCTGTGATAATGCCTCTACTGTTTGTTGCTCGGTCTTGTTTTGCAGATAGTATTTCGCGATCTTTAAGAGCATG
>JAQUNB010000234.1 GCA_028717825.1 Candidatus Omnitrophota bacterium | reverse complement strand
CCGAATATGATGACAGCGAAAATAGCCTCTGACATCGGTAAGCCCGATGGCTTCGTCATCGTTACCGAAGAGAACCTGCTTAAATTTCTGCATCCGTTACCCGTAAAAAAATTATGGGGCGTAGGCGAAAAAACCGCGGCCGAACTGGATAAAATAGGCATAAATACTATCGGGGACCTCGCCAAACGAACTCCCGGGGAATTGGAACTCATTTTCGGTAAAAACGGCCTTCACGCGTGGGAACTGGCTAACGGCATCGACCCGCGCAAGGTAGAACTCGATGAAACGATAAGATCCATAAGTAACGAATATACTTTTGACGAAGATGTGATCGACGAGGCTTCTATACTTAACGCGATGATGTTCCTGGCCGAAAAAGTATCTTACCGCCTGCGCAAAGCTTCTTTGAAAGGAAAAACCGTTACACTTAAAATAAGGTTTGAGGACTTTAAAACTTATACAAGAGCCGAAACATTGAATACCTATACGAATTTCGTGAACGATATTTATAGATCTGCCCTTTCAAAATTATCCGAATTTAATATAAGATCGAGACCCGTAAGGCTCATCGGCGTCCGGGTATCGTCGCTTGTCGACGCGAAAGAACAAACGGACCTTTTTGAGACATCTTCGGAACAATTCCAAAAAAAAGAACGGATCCATTCGGCACTCGACCGCCTGAAAGACAAATTCGGCGATAATGTTATAAGACGCCGAAAATAAGGAAAGGTGAAACCATGCTTAAAATATTCCCGTTTATCTTAGTTGTGATCGCATGTCTTTTATTTTCTCCGGCCCTGACGGGGCAAGCGGAACAAGAAGGTAAATGGCAGACTTACGGCCGAAAAGAAACACGAGAAGAAGGTGTTCATATTAGAAGAACCGAGGCTAACGAAAATACGCGGTATAACGCTCAAGAAGCGGATGAGTTCATGTCCGGATCACGGGATGACAGATACGTCTTCGCCTATCCGAACGAAGACCAACCAGAAAACAAATTTACCTCCGGTGCCTCCGAAAAACTTAGTGCTGAAGCGGATGTAAGATCCCAGACCGGTCAATGAAAAGAATGCTTTTTGTTCCTCGCCCGGATCAATACAGCATGTGTCCGGCGATCATGTCGGCTTTTGTTCCCCCAACAAGGTTCTTCGCGATCAGGATCGCGAACTCGAGCGATGTCGCCGGCCCACGGCTCGTTATGATGTTCTCGTCCTGAACAACTTTATTTTCAGAAAATTTCACATCGGATGAAAAATTTTCTTCCATGCCGGGGTAGCATGTCGCGCTTTTTCCTTTCAGGATGCCGAGCGGCGCGAAAACTATCGCGGGAGAAGCGCATATCGCCGCTACTATTTTTTTCTTTTCATTCATTTTAAGGATAAGATCCTTTACTTTTGGAGAACTGGCCAAATTCTCTGCTCCCGGCATGCCGCCCGGAAGGATAACCGCATCGGGCACTTCAGAGTAATCGTCAATTAAAATATCCGCCTTGATATCTATCCCGTGAGACCCTTTAATTAAATTTTTCCCTACCCCGGCTATAATAACCTCTACGCCGCACCTGCGGAGCATATCTATAGAAGTAACAGCTTCCGTTTCTTCGAAACCGTTCGCGAGAATGATCAATGCTTTTTTATTCATCCGTGCCTCCTTCTTATCGTGGCTAGTGACTAGTGGCTGGTAACTCGTAACTCACAAACTCAACCCCGAGTTTAATAACCTTTTCCGTGGAATTTTTTAGGACAAGCTTATCAAAAAGTGCCATTTCTCCCCAGAGCGGTTTTGATAAAGGCAGGTCGCTCACGAATAACAGCGCAGACGCTTTGATCCCGGCGGACTTAGCCGCGTGATAAACCGCCGACCACTCCAGCTCAACCCCCTTAAAACCTTTTGCCTCTATCCTTTGCAGTGTCGTGTCGAGCTCGGCGAGGATCGATCCTATCGTAAAAACATTACCGTATTTTACATTATTTTCGTTCCTTGGCCTCTTCGACAGAAAAGCTCTTAACAACCCTGTATAGCCTTCATCGGACCCGGTTAAACTTCCGGCATTAAAAATATTATCCAGATCAAACCCGTTTTTATGGTAGCGCGTGAACCCTTCCCCGTCAAAAGCGTTCTCGGCTACAAAGATATCTCCGATCCCCAGATCCCCCAAACCGCCGCATGCCCCCACAAAAAGTATGCGTTCCACTTTTGCCGTTTCGAGTAAAAGTATGGCATCGCCCAGAAAGCGGTCCCCCATTCCACAATGTATGACACTGAATTTTTTACCGCTCCGTTCACCTGTAAAACTTGAATACATGCGGCCGCTAAAAGAGGCTTTAACGGTGCAATACTTATGGAACCTTTTTAATGGGACAAAGGGAGTAATGATAACGTCTTCCGAGATCTCGCCGGCTTCGCAGCCAAAAGAAAATTTAAATAAACCTTGTTTGTCCATGTTGTGTTGTGCCCATCGTCATTAGGGTTTTGTGGTCCGGGTTTCGTGATTCGGGTTTTGTTCTAGCAAACAACGCTTATTACTGATTAAGGTTGCATGAGGTTAATTCAGGTTAATTAATGTTACGAGAAGTTACATCAGAACGAGAAGCGCAACCTAAATTAACCTGAATTAACTTTATGTAACATTATGTAACCTTCGTTCCTCGTCTCTCGTCATCACCGGCACTATATACCATAGACGTTCTTCAAATCGCCTCGTTCCATCGCAACCATATACGTTCTTAAAGCCGCATCGCCCCCATCGGCACGATCTACTATCTCTTCCGCCTGCACCCGTCACACTCGTTGCATAACAACGGGTTATCTCTCCCGCAAAAACGGCAAACCCAAAACCCTTCCGGGGGATTTTTTATGCGATACAGTTTCCGAAAATAAGGGGACATCCGGTGCCGCCAGAATAAATACAGAGCCACTACCCCGATCGCCCCGAATGTGGTCAGAAGAAAACA
>JAQUNB010000233.1 GCA_028717825.1 Candidatus Omnitrophota bacterium | reverse complement strand
GACAATGCCATCAAGATTTATGGCCTTTTCGAATATGTCTACAATACTTTCGGCTTTCAAAATTATTGTCCCGCCTGCCGCGTTGATCTCTCCGGTATTACGGATCTGTTCCGTTATCGGCTTCCCATCATACCCGTAGACAGTCGCAGCTACTTTTTCTTCAATGGCGACACCGATCCTTCCCCCCTCAGATATTCCAATACGTACTGCGTTACCGCAAGCCAGGACAATATTTCCCGCTGGAGCCACTATCAATCCTTCATTGTGGACCGCTCCCGCGATAAAGATCCCAAAACCACCGTTCGAAATTTTTATCTGACCCCGGTTCAAGAGGAGCATATCTCTCGCGTTCTCATCCATTTTTTTGAAAAGGTAATTTCCGCTCAGGAAATCTGAGTCGGAAATGTTTCGGGTAGAAAAGACGGCGCTCGCGACATCAATGGTAGCCTTATCTCCGATGTGAATACCGGCTTCGTTCACATGGAAAAATTGCCCCGGGCACACAAGCGTACCCATTATCTCACTCGGTGAGCCGCCTGTTACTCGGGTAAGTATCCGTGAGTCCGAACTCGGGACATTGAATATTACGGTTTCATTCTCATTAATATTAAACGTTGGGAAGTTTATGATCGTATTTTCCGACGCGGTGAAAGTTATGGTCGCTCCTTCACGCAGGTGTGACGCGCTGCCGCTGGCCACTTCATAGCTACTGTCATCGAAGGCATAAGAAGGCACAGAAAAAGCAGCGCACATTGCTAAGCATAAAGCAGTGCCGATTAAAAATGCTGCTGATCCTCTCTGACCCGCTGAAAACTTCATTGTCTCCTCCGAAGCAACGCCCCTAAAACAAAAAAAACCATAGCCAGGTCTCCTGCTATGGTTTTACACTTGTCCGTTTGGTAACTGACTGCCATAGCCATACGACTTTAGGCTCTCGAGTTTTGCGTCCTTCGCTTTCGCGAAGTTTGCCTTTATCACTGTCAACATTCGGTTCTATATCCAGTATTAGTATATCATATATGTGCGTAAAGACAAGAAAAAGCCTGTTTTTTTTTTTCATCTCTCATAAATCGACATTTTTTGCGACAACAGCACCTGTCTATACACCACAATTATAATATTTAAGAATATCAATAACTGAATCTGTATGGCTATAAGGTAATAAATTATGGACTAAAAAATCCTATCACTATATCATTCTAATTACCACCATAGACTACGTCCGCCCTTAAATAGTATCCCATCTGTATACGGTTCTTCATACGCCTTTACGGTAGTACAGTAGCTTGTCTTTTTGCAGGCTTTCGTGTAAACTTAAATCACGCAGAAAGGATCATTCATGGACCTAAAACATGTTTACACGCTCTTTCCTGATCATACTTCATGCCTCGAGTATCTTGAAGCCGTCAGATGGCAGAATAAACCCGTCTGCCCCTATTGCCTATCTGAAAAATACACCAAAATGCCCAGCGAAATGAGATATCATTGCAATAGCTGCAACACTTCATACAGTGTAACGGTCGGGACCATCTTTCACCATACACACTTGGACATGCAGAAATGGTTTCTGGCTATATACATCATTTTTAGCACAAAGAAACCCGTCAGCGCCCGAAAGCTGGCCGAGCTTTTAGATATTAACAAAAATACTGCATGTCAAATATCCAGTGATATTAAAAATGCTTCAGGCAAGGAACGGTCTCTCCTAATGAAGATATTGAAGACCGAAAATACCACTAATTTGGCTTAATATGTGATTTTTGATAGTTCAATGCGCACTTACGGTTGAGCGTCACCTCTGCCGGAGTTCACAGTAACGGTTAAAAGGGAGGAGTATATGACAATAGCCACGCATCAAGGTATATTGCCGTGTGAGAAGTCTGAAATGGTCTGTTTTGTACTTGATAATGGAAAAAGGGTCATCTCAAATGATACCTTTAGCCGCGCGCTTGGCATGGATTCCGCCCAAGAACTTGCCAACTTTATTATCGATAAAAATTTCCGCCCATTTATTAGTTACGACCTAAAAACCCTGCTTGAGGACCCCCTCGTTTTCGACGATATCCACGGCAAAGAATATCGCGGTTACGAGGCAATGATACTCTACCGGGTCTGCGAAGTTGTCGCCGAAGCGAGGACTAAAGGCAGTATTAAAACCATAAAGGAGAAACGTTATGACGAATACTGTAATAGCCTTGCCAGAATATTTGCCAAAAAAGACATAATTCCCCTTATTGATGAGGTGACCGGATACCAAAAGATCGCTCACCGAGATGTCCTGCAAAAACATCTTTCAAGTTATTTTTGTGGTGAAAAATTAGAGATCGCCAAAAAGATACCGGACAATTTTTATAAAGAACTATTTAGGCTGCGAAATTGGAGCTGGAAGGATCTTATACTTAAACGGCCTACTTCCTTGGGAAAAATAATGGATGATGTTATCTTCGAGCGCCTACCGGCAAAGATCATTAAGGCACTGCACAAGAGTTCCCTCTCACACGATGAAAACGTAAAAAGCGAGATCAGGATACAGGCCATCATGCACATCTATGCGGCCTTAGCCCTCATGAAGGCGGCTACGACATGGGATGGGTTCACCCGCAGTCTCGCCCGTGCGTTCCCTAAAAAATAATACCTATTTCCGCTTTATTGGCCGGATACGGGATCCAGTCATACTTCCAACTAAGCCTCTTACCCCAAAATAGTGGTTTTGAGTTTTGTATTTACACTTTTGGGTTTATTTAGAGTTTAGGATTTAGGGTTTTGTGTTGGAATTTTAGTGTTTTTCAAAGCGAAATGGAATTAGGCGGTTTGCCATCTACATCAGTTCTTTATTCATGAACGATATTCGTACGATCTGATCATCGAGGATATCAACGACCATGCTGTATCTATGAGGCAGATACCGTTTGATGGATATTTTCTGCAGATCCTCATACATTAATCTTCTATCC
>JAQUNB010000232.1 GCA_028717825.1 Candidatus Omnitrophota bacterium | reverse complement strand
CGATTTTGACGAAGCCGTCGAGATGATAAGAAAACAATCCGGCAAACATTTTGATCCTAAAGTAGTTGACGCGTTCTTAAAGCGCGGCGATGAGATAAACGCGATATGGCGCGCGACGAAAGATATTGAGCATTTTGTGGATGAAAAGCATCTCAAGTGATGCCGGTGGGTACGGTGCGGTTAAAGAACGTATGTGGTACATGGTATGTAGTATGTAGTGTGCTCAGAAACGATAAGTTTTCCCCTCACCTGTACCCTCTCCCCTAAGGGGAGAGGGTACAGGTGAGGGGCACAAAAACCGAGTCGCGGGCCACTAGACACAAGTCACTAGTCACAAAAATTATGGACAACAAAGAGATCGCGATCATATTTTTTAAAATAGCCGACGCTTTAGAGGTAAAAGGTGAAAACGTTTTTAGGGTGCGCGCTTATAGGACAGCCGCCCAGAACGTGCTCGGCCTCGCGCGTCAGCTCAGCGATGTCTACAAAGAAGACCCTGCGAAATTGGAAAATATACCCGGCATAGGCAAGGACCTCAAAGAAAAGATAATCGAGATGGTAACGACCTCGCATCTTGAGTTTTTTACTCGCCTTATGAAAGAATTTCCCGCTGGATTTTTGGACCTGCTCGACATCGCAGGTCTCGGCCCCAAAAAAGTGAAGAAACTGAGCGATGAGCTTGGAGTGAAGAACGTTAACGACCTAGAGAAAGTCTGCCGGCAAGGGAAAGTGGCAAAACTAGAGGGCATGGGCGAAAAAAGTCAGGGAAAAATACTGGAAGCGATAGAGCATTTTAAAAAAAGTGAAGGCAGGATGCTGCTTCCTGAGGCGGATTCCTGCGCGGAAGAGGTTATCGCTTACCTAAAAGAGAGCAAAAATTTTCAAAAAATAGAAAAGGCCGGGAGTCTAAGACGGGGGAAAGAAACTATAGGTGATATCGATATCCTCGCGACCGTTAAAGATGTGAAAAAGGCGATGGATCATTTTGTGAGTTACCCGAAGACCGAGCAGGTTATCGCGAAAGGCGAAACTAAATCAAGTATTTCACTGCGGAATGGGCCGCAGGTTGATCTGCGTATAATCGACGAGGGATGTTTTGGTGCCGCGCTTGTGTATTTTACAGGATCAAAGGAACACAACATCAAAATTCGTCTCATCGCAAAGAATAAGGACCTAAAGATAAGCGAATACGGAGTTTTTTCTATCGGTAAAAGCGGCAAGGAGACATTTGTTGCCGGCAAAACAGAAGAAGAACTTTATAAAAAACTTGGCATGGAGTGGATACCGCCGGAACTACGCGAATCAAGCGGTGAGATCGAAGCGGCGATGGCCGGCAGTTTACCGAAGAACCTTATCGAGTTAAAAGATATTAGAGGAGATCTTCACCTTCACACGGTTAATACTGACGGAAGGGCCACGGTCGAGGAACTTGTGGAACTGGCCGAAGAAAAAGGGTATGAATATATCGCTATAACCGACCATTCAAAGCTGGTGCGTGTCGCCAACGGGATGGACGAAAAGCGGCTCCTTGAGGCGGTCGATAAGATACGAAAGAAAGCGGCGAAAGTAAAAAAACTAAAGATTTTAGCCGGTGTGGAAGTTGATATTCTGGAATCCGGGGAGCTGGATCTTAAGGATTATGCCTTGAAGGAACTGGATATAGTTATTGCTGCGGTCCATTCGCATTTTTCTCTTGATAAGGAAAAACAAACAGCGCGCATTCTGAAAGCATTGGATAATAAGTTTGTGAGCATTCTGGCACATCCGTCAGGAAGGCTCATAACGCGCCGCAGCGCTCTTCAGCTTGATTTTACGAAAGTTTTTGAGAAAGCCGTTCAGAATAATATTTTTCTTGAGATAAATACACATGGTGAACGGATAGACCTAAATGATGTAAACTGCAGGCTGGCGAAAGAAAAAGGCGCGAGGTTCGTTATAAACACCGATGCCCATGACGCGTCCCAAATGGGGCTTTTAAAATACGGCATCATTACCGCGCGGCGCGGCTGGCTCGAGAAGAGCGACGTGTTGAATACGTATACGTATGAGAAAGTTGTGAAGGCGCTGAAAAAGTAGAACGTATATAGTTGACATGAGGACGACGCAATTTGAGAACGTATATGGTATATAGTACCGATGAAGACGAGGGACGAAAGACGATCGCTCGCTTTGCTCGCTAGGACGATGGATGGGTGTGACTCGTGACTAGTGGCTCGTGACTCGTTGTTCGGGTTTCGTGGTTTGGGGTTCGTTACCCTATTGTCATTCCCGCACCAAGGCGGGCATAAAGAGGCGTTCAGCGGGAATCTATTAGTATTTTTATTGGATCCCCGCTTTCGCGGGGATGACAGGTGAGGTGACTAGAATCTCGCTAAGAACATGTGGGAATGACGTTTGGCACATGGCAACTTGCCATATGCCAAATGCTATATGCCATATGCCAATAATTGTTACAACAAGGACACACATGACCGAAAACATAAAGAAAAGAATTGACGAATTGCGCAAAGAGATAAAACGGCATAACATGCTGTATTATACAAAAGGCGCGCCAGAAGTCTCCGACTCCAGCTACGACAAACTTTTGAAGGAGCTCAAGGAGCTTGAGGCAAAACATCCCGAATATATTTCAGCCGATTCACCTACGCAAACGGTAGGCGCGCCAGTCCCGGAAAAGTTCGGAAAGGTGAAACATGCTTCTCCCATGCTGAGCCTTGAAAGCGTTAACGAGGAAGAAGAGGCGCGTCACTTTGATGAGAAATGCAAAAAGGAGATAGGCGAAAATGTGGATTATGTAGTTGAGCCGAAATTGGACGGTTTGAGTATTGAACTTGTTTATGAGAACGGGAATTTTGTAAGCGGTTCGACGCGTGGTAACGGGGTAATAGGCGAGGATGTTACTCTTAACCTTAAGACGATCCAGAGCGTTCCCAAAAAATTTAAAGCTGATAAACCCC
>JAQUNB010000231.1 GCA_028717825.1 Candidatus Omnitrophota bacterium | reverse complement strand
CGGAGAACTTGATGAGCTAAAGAGCGTATTGGCTCTTGAGAATATGCCGCTTGTGATAGAGTGTTTTGACATATCGAATATAGCGGGAAAACAAGCCGTTGGAAGTATGGTCCATTTTGTCGGAGGCCGGGCCAAAAAGTCGGAATACAGAAAATTCCGGATAAAAAGCATCACGGGTATTGATGATTATTCCATGATGAGGGAAGTGGTCCGCAGGAGATACTCAAGGCTTATTCGTGAACAAAAGAAAATGCCGGATCTTATTCTAATTGACGGCGGTATGGGGCATCTGGCCGCGGTCAAAGATGAGCTCAATGGTATCGGCCTTGGGAATGTTCCCGTTGTCAGTATCGCGAAAGAATATAATCACTTGTATGTGTTCGGTAGAAAAGAGCCCATAAGGTTATCGCCGGGGTCGCGGGTGCTTTTACTTATTCAACGCGTAAGGGATGAAGCCCATCGATTTGCGATAAGTTACCATAAGAAATTGAGAAGTGCAGAGAACTTTGAGACGGAACTTAACGCGATACGGGGAATCGGGCCGATAAAAGAAAAGATGCTGATCGGATATTTCGGGAACATTGGAAGGGTCCGGCAGGCCTCTTATCGGGAGCTGCTTAAGGCGGGAATAGGGAAAAAAGCGGCCGGAGAGATTTTTCGTTTTTTTAATGGTGCGGAAGATCTGTAATCCGTGAAAAATGAAAATGTCTTGTTTTTCTTGAAAGTTAGCATCTAAACTTTTAAAATGGCTATGTGATAAGGCGGGATAGCCGGGAAGATGGCGTAAAATATCTTGCTGGTTTTTTACAGGACTCGATCACTGGGAACAGTAAACCGAATAGGAGAAAATATATGCTTGCGGAACTTCGTGAAATAGTCAAAGACATGGCGAACAAGTTCGATGAATTAAGGGGGTATCTTTGACCTCGAGAAAAATTCGAAGAGGATAACCGAGCTTGAGAATGAATTTAACTCGCCTGAGATCTGGAAAAACAAGGAAAAAGCCGACAGCTTTTCAAAAGAATTGAAAGCTTTGCGTTCAGTGATCAACCCTTATAATAAAGTGAAAGATCGCTTTACCGCTCTTGAAGAACTTTTAGGGATAGTTGAAGAAAATGATGCGGACACTCTAGCGAGTTTTAGACAAGAAGCTGAAGAGATCCGAAAAATAATAGATGAGCTTGAGTTTAAGTGTATTCTGGGAGGAGAAGCCGACCGGTGTGACGCCATAGTAAGCATTAATGCTGGTGCGGGCGGCACGGAATCCTGTGATTGGGTCAGCATGCTTCTCCGGATGTATCTTCAGTGGGCGTGGAAACGCTCATTTTCTTCTGAAGTCATTGATGAGCTTCCAGGAGAAGAAGCGGGAATAAAAAATACCACTTTTATTATAAAAGGCGAATATGCTTATGGATATCTTAAGTCGGAGATAGGTGTTCATAGGCTTGTCCGGATATCTCCTTTTGACTCGAATAAAAGGCGCCATACTTCATTTGCCTCTGTTGATGTTATCCCTGAGATAGAGGATAATATCAAGATTGATATTAATGAAAGCGACCTGAAGGTTGACACTTATCGCTCAAGCGGTGCCGGCGGACAGCATGTCAATGTGACGGATTCGGCGGTAAGGATCACTCACTTGCCGACCGGTATCGTTGTGCAGTGTCAGAAGGAAAGGTCACAGCATAAGAATAAAGCGACGGCCATGAAGGTGTTAAGGGCAAAACTATATGAAGAAGAAAGGCAAAAGCGCGATGAAAGTTTGATGCGCAAATATAGCGACAAGAAAAAGATAGAATGGGGCAGTCAGATACGGTCATATGTGCTCCATCCGTATAAGATGGTAAAGGATCACCGGACTGATGAAGAAACATCTTCGGCTGAGAAAGTGTTGGACGGAGATATCGAAAGGTTCGTCGCGGCATATCTGAAGAAGATAGCTGCGGAAAAATAGTTTGGTAAAAATCTAAAGAGGGGAAAAATGTTCAATAATATCGTGAAAATGATACGGCAGATCTTCGGGACGCAGAATGAACGCGAAATAAAAAGGATCGAACCGTTCATCAAAGAAATAAACGGGCTCGAAAAAGAACTGGAAAAACTTTCTGACGACGAAATAAAAAAGAAGGCGCGAGAGATCCGGGATTGTTTACACGGAGAATGGGAAAAATTGCGGCCCGAGGTCAAGGCGATAAAAGAATTGATAAGCGGCGCTTCTTCCGACCCTGAGCGGAGCAAGCACAAGAAAACGTTGATCGAAACAAAAAATAGACTGCTTGATAAAAAATTAGTTGAAGTGTTCGCGCTTTGCAGAGAAGCCTCAAAAAGGACCATTGGCCTCAGGCATTTCGATGTACAGCTCACCGGCGGCATTGTTCTTCATCAGGGTAAGATCGCGGAGATGGTCACCGGTGAAGGAAAGACCCTTGTTGCGACTTTGCCAGTTGTCTTGAACGCTTTCGCAGGAGAAAAGGTCCACGTAATAACAGTGAATGATTACTTGGCGAAAAGAGACTCCGAATGGATGGGGCCTATTTACAAATTTTTAGGTTTTACGGTCGGCGTTATCCAGAATGAAATGGGACCGGAAGATAGGAAAAAAGTCTATAGTTGCGATATCGTTTATGGAACGAATAATGAGTTTGGGTTTGATTATTTAAGAGATAATATGGTCGTGGATCGGGAAGATATAGTTCAGGGGGATCTGGGGTTTGCCATAGTTGATGAGGTGGACAGCATACTTATCGATGAGGCGAGGACACCGCTTATAATATCTGGTCCGGTTGATGAGACGAACGAGTCTTATAAAGAAATGCGGCCCGTAGTCCAAGAGGTCGCTCGAGCGCAGCAGCGGCTTACGCGGGAGAATCTAACTAAGTGCAAGGAAGCCCTGAACGCGGGAAAGCTTGAAGAGGCCGGAAAGTTTTTGTATCTTGTCCATAAAGCGGACCCAAAAAACCGGGAATTTCTTGA
>JAQUNB010000230.1 GCA_028717825.1 Candidatus Omnitrophota bacterium | reverse complement strand
ATCGTCTGAATTGGGGAGAGGGGAGATAATTATTCTTGACGCCGCTTATGGGCGGTGAGAAAATGACATAACATTATCTTATAGAATGATAGCATCTATTTGTCCTTCATCAACTTCCAGAAAGGGCGTAATGCTATGATTCAACGGTTCCAGAGCCGTTTGTCTGTGGTGAGACCTCCTTTGGATTTAGTTGCTACTTTAATTAATATGCAAAAAGAAAGGTGGCTTTAGATGTCAGAGCCAATACCGGTGGCAGAGAATAAACCAGATAAGTTGCTTAGTTTACGATTCGAATATGCCTGGCGATATTTCAATTTTCATGCGAGTCAACGAACAACAATGTTTAACTTTTTCTTGGTTTTTTCTGGTTTCTTTATTGGTGCATATGTAAAATCTTTGCCTGCTAATGGAACGCCTGGTATCCTTACATTAATGTTGCCTATTGTCGGTATATTAATAACAACAATGTTCATTTTTTTGGACAGGAGGAACGAAGAACTTGTTCATATTGCTGAAGATGTTCTGAAAAAATTAGAAGAGGATCTATTTAGAGATTATGAATTCAAGCCTGAGGTTAAAAGACGATATCTTTGGGGAACAATGAAAAGTTACCCAGAAAACAATGCCTCCATTAAGGTTACTATCCTCAACAGAAAGATTATCGACACATCCAAAAACCGTCATGGGACATGGTTGCCTTGTATTGAGTTACTCCTCATTATTGTGTATTTTTTTCTTTTATTATTAACGATTTATCATATGAGAGGTTAATCTTATGAAAGGTTATTCCGCAGTCTTATTTGATGTTGATGGTGTGCTTTTAGATTCACTTACTCCTCATTTGCAAATTTGCAAAGATAAAAATGAGGAATACGGACTGGGACTTACTATTCCCCATACCGATGATTTTAGAAGCATGGTACGCAAAGGAGTCAAGATTAGTCCTATGAGTTTTTTCTTTAAGGCCGTGGGATTTCCGGAAAAATATGCCGAGATGGCGTTTTTGCAGTATAAAGAAGTCTTTATGCGAGATTACTCTCCTAAGCCGTTCTTAAAAATTGAAGAAATGTTACTGAAGCTTTCTTCTTCTGGATTCAACTTAGGTATTGTAACTTCAAATGTGCGTACAAATATTGATAAAGCAATCGGACCCAGCATGCGATTTTTTAATCAAAAATGTATTTTTACAATGGAGAGTTCGAAAAGTTCATCTAAAAAAGAAGCTCTCCTTTTAATAGCGAAAGAATTAAGTGTAGATATTAGCACATTGATATACGTAGGAGATCAACCATCGGATTGGCGAGAAGCACAGACAGCTGGTGCAAATTTCTTGGGTGTTAGTTATGGTTGGGGTATTTCAAAAGAAGATAACGAATTTCCAGTTGTTGATAGCCCCAACGGAGTAGTTGACTATCTTCTAAAGGGAAATAGTAAATGATCGGTTCTTGTTTATCAGCAGAAAGGCAGAAGAAAATTTTTTATATGACTCAATAGAGTTAGAAATAATAATGCGATTAGGCTTTTTCAATCTTTAATTTTGACGCAAGTGAGTTATGTTATTATTTTAATCTGATCACCCGCTGGGAGAAACAAGACTAAGGAAGAAAAATTCGCTTCAACTCATCCCCCTTCGTAGGAAACCACGGGTGTCAACCTGTGGAGGAATGCACGAGCGGATTTCGCACTAAAACCGTTTAAAATATCGCGATGTCCTGCTTCAGGGGGTTCCTTGCCTTAGGCGCCCCGAAGGGCATTGAAAGGTCCCACGGCTCTCAAGCCGTGGGGCTCCATGTTTTCTTGTTGCTTACAATACTGTTGAGAATTGAATAAGACTTGAATCCTCATAATAGTAATGATAATATCTGTTTATGGATGATCTGACTAGAAAATGGGTAGAGCGGGCAAAATACGATTTGGATACTGCTGATGCTATGTTTTCCGGAAAACGATATTTGTATGTGGCATTTATGTGTCAACAGGCATTGGAAAAGATGATGAAAGCCATTATTATTTCGCAGAATGGCGAAGTCCTGCGGACGCATAATCTGGTTAGATTGGCAGAATTATCCGGAGTCAGTAGTGTTATAGGTCAAAGTAATATCGAGTTTCTATCAAATTTAACGCCATTCGCGGTTGAATCCAGATATGGCGATTACAGATGTAAACTTTCCGAGATTATTAATAAAAAAACCGCGTTTGATTATTTAGAGAAAACCAAGACGGTGTTCAAATGGCTAAAAAAAAGGATAGAGTCACAGAAATAATCAGTAATTTTGCCGGAGAGCTAAGGAAAGATATCCCGGTGGACAAAATATTGTTGTTCGGTTCATATGCAAAAGGCATAGCGGTTCGGAACAGCGATATAGATGTCGTTGTTGTGTCCCCATATTTCAGAAAAGGGAAATACATCACGCATATCCAATATTTATTCCGTAAAGCCGCAAAAGTAAGTTCGTTATTGGAACCTATACCCGCAGTCCCTGAAGATATTAAAAGGTCGGATAAGCGGACTTTCCTCGGGCAAATATTAAAACACGCCAAAGTCTATAACTTCTCATAATCAGGCTTTAAACTGTGGTACATGGTTCATCATTGCTGTCCAAATTCCGTCATTCTGACCCTGAACAGAGTGAAGGGGAAGAATCTCTGTTAGTCGAGACTCTTCAGCCCTCCAGGCTTCAGAGTGACGAAACGAGATCCATTTTTCATAATTATGTCCCGTCGGCAAAGACACTATAGTTGGGACACAAGTGGTGGACTATTCAGTGTTATCCTAATTAAGTCTGCCGAAGGCGGACGGCGAAGAATCTATAAGAGAACTTAGATCCTTCGCCTTCGGCTCAGGATGACAAGAGTGATGTAAGTGTTAGGTTATCTCTTAATGAACGTCTAAGTCCGGTAATCCATTAGGGATTAGTTTTCTTAGGACCCGGAACCTAAAACCCAGAACCAGCTTTTATGCCTTTTTCCTTGC
>JAQUNB010000229.1 GCA_028717825.1 Candidatus Omnitrophota bacterium | reverse complement strand
GGGACTTGCGAAAGGCGGGATGCTTCCTGTAGTTGCGATCTATTCGACTTTTTTGCAGCGTTCGTATGATCAGCTTATACACGATATTGCGCTACAAAAATTGCCCGCGATATTTTGTCTTGATAGAGCGGGACTGGTCGGTAAGGACGGACCCACTCATCATGGAGTGTTCGATATCACATATACACGGAACCTGCCGGGCTTTATAGTTATGGCCCCGAAAGACGGCATTGAGCTTGAGATCATGTTAGAAAAAGCCGTTGAATGGAAGAGGCCTGTTGTTATAAGATATCCACGCGCGAAAGCGGTACAACTAGTGGGTCTTTCTTCCTATAAGTCTCTTGAGATCGGGAAAGCGGAAATTTTGCGCACAGGAGGGAATGTTGCGATACTCGCTTTAGGCAGTATGGTCAATATTGCTCTTAAAGCCAGTGAGATCCTCTCTCAAAAGGGCGTTGAGGCGGAAGTTATAAATGCGAGATTTATTAAGCCATTGGATGGCGATCTTTTAGAGCGGCTTGTCCGTGATAGTAAAAAAATATTCGTTTTAGAGGAAGGCGTGGTGAGCGGGGGGTTCGGGAGCGCCGTCTTGGAATTTTTTGAAGAAGAGAATATTCGCGGTGCAAAAATAAGGTGTCTCGCCCTCCCTGATGAGTTTATTGAACACGGAGCGAGAGAAGAACTTTTAAGGAAATATCATCTTTCGCCGGAAGAGATAGCCGCAACGATAATCGCGGAGAAATGACAATATGAAAACCGGAACAAAAACGAGAATTGATGCGGAAAGATGCAAAGGGTGCGAACTGTGTATTTCCGTGTGTCCCAAAAAGCTCTTGGGAAAAAAAGGAAAAGTAAATAAGCGCGGCATCCAATATATCATTTTAAAAGACGCGGACAATTGTACGGGGTGCGCGCTATGCGCGATGATCTGTCCGGATTGCGCTATCGAAATAAAGTAGAGAGAAAATGAAGATCAAATATTTAACAACAGGGAACGAGGCGTGCGCCGAAGCCGCTATAAGGGCCGGATGCCGGTTTTATGCCGGGTATCCGATCACTCCGCAGAATGAACTGATCGCGTATATGTCTAAAAGACTAGAAGAAATCGGCGGGGTGTTCATTCAATCTGAAAGCGAGATCGCCGCCATAAATATGGTACTGGGTGCGTCAGCTACGGGCGCCCGCGCGATGACGAGTTCTTCCAGCCCAGGGATAAGCCTCAAACAGGAGGGCATCTCATACATGGCCGGGTGCGAACTTCCCGCGGTCATTGTTAACGTGATGAGAGGCGGGCCGGGCCTTGGTAATATTTCAGGCGCGCAGAGTGATTATTTTCAAGCTACAAAAGGCGGCGGGCACGGGGACTATCGTCTAATAGTCTTGGCCCCGGCCGCTATTCAGGAAATGTTCGATCTAACCTATGAAGCTTTCGCTATCGCGGAAAAGTACAGGAACCCCGTGATGATATTTGCCGACGGTATTATTGGGCAAATGATGGAGCCTTTGGAATTTGATAAGGGAATAAAGCCTTCCGGTGTTACGGAGAAAAACTGGACAATGACGGGAGCGAAAGATCGGCCCCCGAGGTGCATCAAAAGTTTATTCATGAAAGAAGGCGCCCTCGAAAAACACAATATTAACCTGCAGGAAAAATATTGCAGGATATCTAAAAATGAAACACGTTTCGAAGAGTTCGAAACAAAAGATGCCGATGTCATTCTTGTGGGGTACGGCACGACAAGCCGCATCTTGAGATCCTGTGTACCTCTGTTGAGGGAAGAAGGAATTAAAGCGGGGCTCATAAGGCCCATAACCTTATGGCCATTTCCGTATAACGCGCTCTCAAGATATGCGAAAAAGAATGTTAAATTTATAACCGTAGAGATGAATGCCGGACAGATGGTTGAAGACATAAGGCTTGCTGTGCAGGATGACACCAAAGTCCATTTTTACGGACGCATGGGTGGCGGGATCCCTACGGAAGAAGAGATCATAAAATTCATAAAAAAGATCAGCATATGAGCAAAATATTTAAAAGACCTAGATCGATGAAGGATGTCCCGACGCATTATTGCCCGGGTTGCGGGCATGGGCTGATACACCGGCTTGTATGCGAAGTGATCGACGAGCTCGGCATAAGGGAAAAAACCATCGCTATTGCTCCCGTAGGGTGTGCGGTATTTGCATACGATTATTGGGATTTTGATACAATGGAAGCGCCGCACGGACGCACCCCGGCGGTGGCCACCGGCGTTAAAAGGATGCTGCCGGACAAATTCGTATTTACATATCAAGGCGACGGCGACTTGGCGGCTATCGGTACAGCGGAGATCATTCATGCGGGTAACCGCGGCGAAAAAATATCTGTTATTTTTGTAAATAACGGTGTTTACGGTATGACGGGAGGCCAGATGGCCCCGACTACGCTTTTGGGCCAAGTTACCGCGACGAGCCAGTTCAAACGCCGCGCCGACAAAGAAGGTTATCCGATAAAGATCTTAGAGATGATGAGTTATTTGCCGGGGGTTGTTTATTTGGAAAGGACGTCGATCTTCTCGCCCAAAGAGATCATAAAAACAAAAGAGGCGATAAGAAGATCGTTCCAAACCCAGCTCGACGGCAAGGGGTTTTCGATGGTCGAAGTTATATCACCATGCCCCACGTATTGGGCCCTTAGCCCGATTGACGCAATGAAACGGATCGAAAAAGAAGTGATCAAGGAGTATCCGTTGGGAGTGATCAAGGGGAACTGAGGATGGCAATGAGTTTAGTATATCGTATTTCGTATATCGTATATCGTGCCGACGGAGACGACATGGTTTACGAACGACGAAATACGAGATACGAAATACGCAACACCAGTCACGAGTCACAAGCGGCTAGCGAATATATATGAGTAAATCATGAACATAAACGAATCGATACTATGCGCCGGTTTCGGCGGACAAGGGATCATAACTTTAGGCAAAGTGCTGGCCAACGCCG
>JAQUNB010000228.1 GCA_028717825.1 Candidatus Omnitrophota bacterium | reverse complement strand
GATTCCCACTGGAGCCTGGAGTTCTATTCCGAATTATTGAACAAGAACGGTATGGTGATAGAAAAAATATTGGAACCCAAGCCCGTCAAAATGGATTCCCGAAAACGGTTCAAGGATTACAAAGTGCCCGAATATATTATTTTTAAGTGCAGAAAGTTCGTTTAAGGGGGAAAATTTATGAAAATATGGATGTACACTATCGTAAGCGTGACCTTGGTCAGCTTGGTTTCTTTACTCGGAGTGTTCACGCTTTCTTTAAAAAGAGAGGTGTTGCAGCGGATAACACTACTACTGGTAAGTTTTGCCGCGGGTGGGCTTTTCGGCGACGCGTTCATCCATCTTTTGCCGCAGTCGTTCGAGAAACTCGGTATTAATCTGGCGACGTCGCTTTATATTATCGCCGGTATTCTTGTCTTTTTTATTTTGGAAAAATTCATACGGTGGAGACATTGTCATACGGTCACATCGGAGAACCATTTGCACCCGGTCGTTACTCTAAACCTGATCGGTGACGGCGTGCACAACTTGATCGACGGTATGATCATCGGAGCAAGCTTTTTGGTAAGCGTGCCCCTCGGCATCGCTACGACATTAGCGGTGATCCTACATGAGATCCCTCAAGAAATGGGTGAATTCGGCATACTGATCCATGGGGGGCTTTCCGTAAAAAAAGCGTTATTGTTCAACTTCTTTTCCGCCCTGAGCGCGATCGCCGGAGCGGTGATCTCGCTTCTTGCCGGCCAGTATTCGGCGGGTTACGCGGTGATACTTCTGCCCATAACCGCAGGTGGTTTCTTGTATATAGCCGGTTCAGATCTTGTCCCCGAACTGCATCAGCATTGCGGAGTAAAATTGTCGGTCGCATTCGGCCAGCTTCTCGCTATGATGCTGGGGATCGCGGTGATGGTGCTTTTGTTGTTCATTGAGTAATGTGCACGGGCAGAGGGACGACCGCTCGCTGCGCTCGCTAGGACGAGGGACGGCGGCGATACGGTTGTATGTAGTATGTAGTACCGGGAACGACACGGGTTAAGAACGTATATAGTGGCACTAGCGGCGAGGCGGCTTTAAGGACGTATATGGTATATAGTGCCGGTGATGACGAAGGACGAGAGACGTAGGGGCGCACCCATGTGTGCGCCCGAAACGTAGGGGCAGGCCTTGTGCCTGCCCAGTAATTCTACGAGAAACAGTACTCTGAACAGAAACGGTTTTTCATTGTTTGCAAAAACAGCCATTTGATTGCATAACAAAAGTCAGCAAAATAACGATACTTTGCTAAAACCGTTTCTAGTAGAAGAACACGCTTCTTAACATGAAGACATAACAAATTTGTGAGGCCGCTACGAGAAACAGTACTCTGAACAGAAACGGTTTTTCATTGTTTGCAAAAAAACATTTGATTACATAATTAACAAAGGTGATCACTCTGGACAATAAGACCAAAAAAACCATATTATCTTTTCAACTGAATGAGATAACCGAATATTTTATCTATTTAAAACTTGCTTCTGTCGAAAAAAACGAAAAGAACAGGAGCGTTTTGAAGAAGATCGCCTCTGACGAGCTTAAGCATTATGAGATCCTGAAAAAGTATACCGAGGAGGATATTTCTCCCGATCGTTTTAAGATATGGAAATATGTAGTAATAGCGCGGGTACTGGGACTTACGTTCGGATTGAAACTTATGGAAGAAGGGGAGACAGCGGCGCAAATAAAATACAGCGTGATAACGTCGAATGTTGCCGAAGCCGCGCAGATAATCAAAGATGAAGATACGCATGAGCGAGAACTTTTGGGGATGATAGATGAGGAACGCCTGAAATATATCGGTTCCGTGGTTTTGGGGCTGAACGACGCGTTGGTAGAGCTTACCGGCGCGCTTGCCGGGTTTACATTTGCGCTGCCGAACGCGCGTGTTGTAGCGACGGCAGGCGCGATCACGGGCATCGCCGCTTCCTTATCGATGGCCGCGTCCGAGTTCCTTTCGACAAAATCAGAAGGCGAAGGGAAGGACCCCGTCAAGGCATCAGTGTATACGGGCATTGCCTACATCCTGACAGTTACTATTCTTATTTTACCTTACCTTATATTCGATAACCTCCTAATTTCTCTTGGTGTCATGCTTACCAGCGCGGTAATTATAATATTCGCGTTCACATTTTATATCTCGGTCGCGAAAGGGCTTAATTTTCGTAAACGGTTTATCGAAATGGTCTCTATCTCGCTCGGCGTCGCCGTGCTTTCATTTTTGATAGGGCTTGGCGTGAGGGCGCTGCTGAATATAGAGATATAGCTATGGCAGAGCGAGAGCGCATGGCGGGTTTAGAACCCGCCCCTACGGCGTTGTTATGATCAATCTCATGTGCTAGAATACTCATCATAAATAATTGGATTTCCATTAAAAACAAACAGAAATAATTAATTAGAAAAGAGAGAAGATAACAATGAGTAAGCCGATGCTTATCGCGAAAAGCGCGAAAAAAACGGAATTTTATTTAACGGCGCGCATGGCGAACCGCCATGGACTGGTTGCCGGGGCTACGGGGACGGGCAAGACCGTTACTTTGCAACGCCTTGCCGAAAGCCTTAGTGAGAACGGCATTCCCGTTTTTATGGCCGATGTTAAAGGGGATCTTTCCGGCATCAGCCAGAAGGGCGCGGAAAATACCAAAATACTTGAGCGCATAAAACTGATCGATCTTCAGGACCATAGTTTCAGGGAATTTCCCGTGGCGTTCTGGGACGTTTTCGGACAAAAAGGGCACCCGATCCGGGCGACTGTTTCCGATATAGGTCCGCTTCTAATGGGCCGGCTCTTAAATCTCAACGAAGTGCAGACCGGTGTCCTGACGCTGATCTTTAAAGTCGCCGATGATAACGGATTATTGCTTCTGGACCTTAAAGACTTACGCGCGATGGTCCAACATGTGGGGGACAACGCTAAACAATTCACGACCGAATATGGAAATATTTCCAAAGCGTCGGTAGGGGCGATCCAGAGAGGGTT
>JAQUNB010000227.1 GCA_028717825.1 Candidatus Omnitrophota bacterium | reverse complement strand
CGAGGATCTGTCTTTGGAAAAAGAACTTCTTGCCGATCCGAAAGAAAAAGCCGAGCACATTATGCTCGTTGATCTTGGTAGAAATGATATAGGCCGGGTATGTGAATATTCATCCGTAACGGTGAGCGAATTGATGCATGTGGAAAAATATTCGCATGTTATGCATATGGTCAGCAATGTTAGCGGTAAACTGCGAAAAGATAAAAATATTTACGACGTTATAAAAGCGACGTTCCCGGCGGGGACCGTCAGCGGCGCACCCAAGGTCAGGGCGATGGAACTTATCGACGAACTTGAGAATACACGGCGGTGTACTTATGCCGGTTGCGTGGGGTATATAAGTTTTTCGGGAAATATCGATCTATGTATTACAATAAGAACGATAGTAATGAAGGCAAAAACGGCATATATACAGGTAGGAGCCGGCATCGTGCTTGATTCTAACCCCGAAAATGAATTCAAAGAGACCATTAATAAGGCTAAGGCCATGATCAAAGCAATAGAATTCGCGGAGAAAGGATTGGAATGATCCTTGTAATCGACAATTATGATTCTTTTACCTATAATCTTGTCCAGTATCTGGGAGAGCTGGGAGAGGACCTCAAGGTTTTTCGTAATGATAAGGTTAAACTCGGCCAGATAGAGAAATTTGCGCCGGAATGTATCGTTATCTCGCCCGGGCCCGGATCTCCAAAAGACGCGGGTATCTCGAAAAGCGTCATAGAAGAATTCGGACCTTCAATCCCTATTCTCGGTGTATGTTTGGGGCTCCAGTGTATCGGCGAAGTTTATGGCGCGAAGATAGTAAGATGCGACCGCATAATGCACGGTAAGGTGAGTTCCGTGTTCCATGACGGGAGGGATATATTCAAGGGGATCCCGTCGCCTTTTATAGCGACGCGGTACCATTCTCTTGTTATTGACCCGGGGACGCTGAAAGACCCGCTTGAACTTATAGCGTGGACGGAAGATAATGAGATCATGGGGGTGCGGCACAAAAATAATCCTACATGGGGAGTGCAGTTCCACCCGGAATCGATTTTGACGCAAGAGGGAATGAACATCCTCAAGAATTTTTTAAAATTGGCTAAGAAATAAAAGGTGAATATGGACATAAAAAAGGCGATAGAAAAAGTGACAGGCTCAAAAGATCTTACGGAAAAAGAAGCTTATGCTGTTTTTGACCAGATCATGAGCGGTAAAGTTACTCCGGCCGGAATAAGCGCTTTTATAGTTGGCCTCAAGATGAAAGGCGAGACGGTCGATGAAATTACCGGTGCCGTACGGGTAATGAGAGAGAAGGCCGTCAAAATACATGTGAATGGTGATGAAGTGGTCGATACTTGCGGGACCGGCGGGTCGAAAACCGATACGTTCAATATTTCGACAGCGACCGCGTTCGTCTTAGCGGGCTGCGGCGTGAAAGTCGCGAAACACGGCAATAGGGCCGCTTCCAGCAGGTGTGGCAGTGCCGATGTTCTTGAAAAACTTGGAGTTAAGATCGACGTGCCGCCCAAAGTCACCGAAGAGTGTATAAAAAGGATCGATATCGGGTTCATGTTCGCGCCTATGTTCCATGAAGCGATGAAACACGCGCGAGAAGTGAGAAAAGAGATAGGCGTAAGGACGATCTTTAATATACTCGGGCCGCTTTGTAATCCGGCTTCCAGCTCATGTCAGATATTAGGCGTTTATGAAAAAAGCCTAACGAAGAAGATGGCCGAAGTACTAAAAAGGGTCGGGACAAAACGCGCGTTCGTGGTTTACGGTATGGATTCACTGGATGAAATAACTATAACCGATAAGACAGTCGTGAGCGAACTTAATAAAGGTAAGATAAGGACCTATTTTATCGACCCCAAAGATTTTGGTCTTAAAAAGTCGACTCTTGCGGATATAAAGGGCGGCAGTATGGAGGAGAACGCGAGCATTATCCGGGCGATCTTGCAGGGAGTAAAGGGCCCGAAAAGGGATATAGTGCTTGCGAATACAAGCGTGGCGTTAGTGGCCTGCGGTAAAGCGAAAAATTTCAAAGAAGGCGTTGTTTTGGCGGCGGCTTCGATCGACTCGGGGGCCGCGGGTGAAAAACTGCGAAGCTTGGTGGAACTCACTAACGCATAGGCGCAAAAACGGATAAACAGGAGAAAAATGATATTAACGAAGATCATAGAAGAGAAGAAGAGGGAACTTGAAAGACTAAATAAAAAAGTTTCCCTGAACGAACTAAAAAAACAGGCTGAAGCGTTGTTTATAAAAAGCATGTTCAAAAAAAATATTTCTCGCAAAGGGCATATAAACCTGATCGCGGAGATAAAACGTAGTTCGCCTTCTAAAGGCGTTATAAGGACGGATTTTGACCCCATACAGATCGGTCTTACGTATCAGGCTTCGGGTGCCGGTGCTATCAGCATTCTTACCGATAACCGTTTTTTCGACGGAAAATTGGAATATCTTACGCTTGTTAAGGAACGGGTGACGATCCCTGTTCTTCGAAAAGATTTCATTATCGATGAATATCAGATATATGAATCCGCGATAGCCGGGGCCGACGCTATACTCTTAATATCACACATACTTACTGCCGAAGAACTTGTGCGGTACTTTAATATCGCCAAGGGGCTGGGGATGGATGTACTAGTGGAAGTGCACAACGAAGAAGAGGTCGAAAAAGCGCTCAGGAGCCACGCATCCATTATCGGGATAAATAATAGGGATCTCACTAACTTCGAGGTGGATATAGCGACCACTCAAAGGCTCATTCGTTTGATCCCCGAGACAAAGGTTATCGTCTCGGAAAGCGGTATAGAAACTTATGAACAGGTAATGTTCTTGAAAAGTCTCGGGGTGAATGCTGTCTTGATCGGAGAGACTTTTATGAAGGCGAAGAATATTGCGGATAAGGTAAGAGAGTTAATTAGGGAATGACATGACCGGAAGCCATCTCATGAATATTCATAGGAGCGTTTTATGCGACGAAGCCCTTCGATAGGCTCAGGGCTTTGTCCTGAATTATAGATACAATATAGGGAACGGTATGAACC
>JAQUNB010000226.1 GCA_028717825.1 Candidatus Omnitrophota bacterium | reverse complement strand
CGGCCAAAATCAATGGGGACGTAAATTAGATTTATGGTAAAATTAAGTGCTTCCCTATCGGACGCATTTCGCAGTTGGTGCGTGACCCGGAAGACAGAGAGAATGTTTAAATGGTCAGGTTTAACTGTTTGCTTTACTTTTAAGTTGATGAATGTATTCTAGTTCCTCCCTAGCCTTATCGTCATTTGGATCTTCTTCAATACACTTACGATATTCTTCTTCAGCTTTATCATACTGCCCCATTTCGATATATGCATACCCTAGGCTACGCCTAGCGCGTCCCAGCTCGAACTTTTTGTATTCTTCGGGAGAAAAGGAAATTGCCGCGTCTTCTGCTGCTTGAAAAAGCTCCACTGACTTAGCCCAGTTCTTTTCGATCTGATAGATATATCCCAACTCTGATAAGTATAGGGGATTATTCGGCGAAAGAGTTAGCGCCTGTTCTATAGAACTTTTTGCTTCCGGGATACGCCCGAGCTCTATTAGAGCAAAACCTTTCATTAGGTGAGCATCCGCCCAGACTGACGATATCGCTATTGCAGCACGTTTTGCATTTGCCGCTATCAAAAGATACATTAACCTCTCGGCCGGAGTCCGCGCGCAGTAGATCTGTTCCTTACGATCTCCATATTTGGAATTGAAATTGGCGATCACTCTATCAAAACATCCGGTGATCGCCTCCGCGGGTTTCCCGTCAGCTATTAGCCGACGGCCATCCGAAAGAAGTTGCAACTGTATTTCATCATCCGCGGTAGACTCGGAAGACTCTGAGTAACCTAAGACATGATTGACAATTAAAATCATGAGAGTTAGTACAATCAGTTTTAACTTACCCATAAAACCTCCTGTTATGATATTAAATTAAAATTCCGGGATGGATCCCAATAATTCCTTTGTATAAGGAGACTTTGGGGATCTATATATTTCGTCTTTGGGAGATACTTCCAGTAATCTCCCGTCTTTCATAATACCCACAATGTCCGACATAAACTCAATAACCCTAAGATCATGTGATACAAAAACATAAGTGAGATGCATACTCTCCTGCAGGTCTTTCAAAAGGTTCAGTATTCCCGCTTGAATAGAAACGTCAAGGCTTGAAACCGGCTCATCAAGTATCAAAATATCCGGCTGCCTCACAAGCGCCCTCGCTATCCCTATTCTTTGTCTTTCTCCGCCCGAGAATTGGTGCGGATATTTTCGCAAACATTTCGAGCCATCCATCCGGACCAGTTTTAGAACGTTTTCAACTTTGGCTCTTCTTTCTGTTTTTTTTGTTCCCTTTATAAGAAGAGATTCCCCTATTATGTCCTCAACCCTCATCCTAGGGTTCAGGGAACTGAACGGATCCTGAAAAACAATATCACACGTTCCGCCGATTTCAATATTGCCGGAATCAGGTTTCAATATCCCGACAATAAGCTTAGCTATCGTGGTTTTTCCCGAACCCGATCCGCCCACTAAACCAAAAGTTGTACCTTTTTCAACGCAAAATGACACGTCATCAACGGCCTTTACAGTTTTCGCCCGCGGGCTAAAAAACATTTCTTTCTTATAAAAATACTTTTTGATGTTTTCGAGCTTAATTATGTTGTTCATGGTAATCCCGATTCAAAAACAAAATTAATCGTAGGGGCGGGCCGTGTGCCCGCCCTATATTTTGGGCACCACAAGGGGTGCCTACACCGGTAGCCTCCGACGAGTATCGCCTATTTTTGGGATACAGTCCAAGAGTCTCCGTGTATAATCATGTTTGGCGCCATGTAAGACCTCTTCTTTGGTCCCCTGTTCGACTATCCGGCCCTTTTTCATTACAGAGATATCATCGGCGATCATGTTAACTATAGAAAAATCATGCGTTATAAAAAGGATCGCGAAATGTTTCTCCCTCTGGAGCCGTTTAATGAGCTCCAAGATCTCTTTTTGGATCAATACATCTATCGCCGTCGTGGGTTCATCCATAATGATAAGGTCGGGGTCACAGGACAGAGCCATCGCGAGCATAACACGCTGACGCATCCCTCCCGAAAGCTCGTGCGGATAACGGCAAAAGATATCGGGATCAAGTTTTACGAGATTAAAAAGATTTTTGATCTTATCTTCGATCGCGCACTTGGTATCTTCTGTATGCGCTTCAAAGATCTCCGCGATCTGTTCGCCGACAGGCATGACCGGATTTAAGGACGTAAATGGTTCCTGAAAGACCATGGCAATATTTTTGCCCCTTATTTCGCGTTTTTCCGCGTTTTTAAGCCTTGCGATATTTTTTTCGCGAAAAAAGATCTCGCCTCTTTCTTTTCTCGCCGCTTCCGGGAGCAGGTCCAATATGGCCAGCCCCGTAAGGGTTTTACCGCTACCAGACTCGCCAACCAGTGCGGTGATCCGTCCGGCATCGATACTGAAACTAACATGATCGATCACACAGTGATCGTCTATGCTAACCGTCAGATTTTTTACATCAAGGATTTTGGTCATGTCGTTTGTACGTTTCACGGGGCACGGCCCTCGGCCCACGTTATTCGGGTTTCGTCTTTCGGGTTTCGATTATTACTTTTTACTTTTATCCTGCAATCAAAAGGCTGATTTGCAAACAATGAAAAACCGTTTTTGTTCAGAGCACTGTTTCTCGTAGCTGCTCCACATATTCGTTACTTTCTTTTGTTAACAACCGTATTCTTCTGCTAAAAACGGTTGCAGCAAAGTACCGTTCTATTGCATCTGTTTTGGCCTTTTTCGATAAGATATTGAGCTTTCAGCATGTTCCCTTTCATCCATCGTCCTTCGTCCCTCGTAACATGGGTTGGTTCTTAATCTATGGTCTATAGCCTGTTGTCTGCCATATGCTGAATGCCATCTGCAAAACATTCGTTTCCTCCGGCACTACGTCCTACGCTTACGAAATTTCGGGTCCAGTTTCTCTCTCAACCCTTCACCGATCATATTGAAGCTCAAGACCGTTATAAGTATGGCAAGTCCGGGAAATACCGTCAGCCACCACGCGTAATCCAGATATTCTTTACCGCTTGTCAAAATATTACCCCAGCTGGGGACAGGCACCT
>JAQUNB010000225.1 GCA_028717825.1 Candidatus Omnitrophota bacterium | reverse complement strand
TAATAGAGTTCTCACCGTCCGAAAAGGTCGACTATCAGGAAAATGTAAGGCGTATTGACGCGGCGCTTGAGGCGCTGAAGGCGTTGTAAACGGCCCACGGGGTATGGCCCCCGGCCCACGTAACGAGTGACGATAGACGAAGGACGAATAAAGTATGCCGTGTCGATGAAAACGATACGTTAGTATGTAGTACAGACGCCGACATGTTTTTTGAGAGACGACAGACGATCGTGGTGTGTGTGAAGTTATCTTTGATACTCGGATATAAGAGAAAAAGGATAATAGTATGAACAGTAAATATTTTAGCAGAGTAAGAAAATGCTTTACTTGTTTACTTCTTGTTAGTTTTATAACTACAAATAGTTCATATAGCGAAATAACCCCTACCGTTCAAACACATCAAGCCTCGAGTTTATCTCCGCATTTGATCTACGGGGCAGAGTACATTCATTATGATGAGGGGAACACATCTATTCGTGAACTGATGAAGTTGAAATCAGTTTTATTGTATGTTGCGAAATATTTTTTCGAAAATGATGGTACAGCAGAAAAAGTAGTTCTTGAATTAAAGAATAAATTTAGGAATGAACCGTATTTTTTGAAAAATATAGATTTGACCGATACCCCGCCGTTCAGGGAAAATGATAAAGTCTATCTCCGCGTTAACATTTTGGATGAAGTCCATGTTGTTGAGATTACTGATCTAAAAGAAGCCGCCAAAGATAGCCCTAGACACCGCTATTCTCTAAAAACATATTTAAAGGAAAAAGCAAGGGACACAAAGGGTGTAATGGCGACACGCGAAACCAATTCAATTATCAACGAACTTATCAAGGACAGCACGGTTGAGATCGTAGAGATCCGTTTGGAATCTGGCAAGCTGAAGGCTTTTAGAATTAAATATAATGAGAACTATATCCCGGGAAAGACAAAAATAGAAGAATATGAGGATTATGAAATATCGATAGAGGATATTCTTAACGTGCAGCAACAAGAAGCCGTTCGTGAGTGGATCAATAAAAATCCTGTAGACGGCGAACTGGTTAAGTTCAGGATCGTATTAGATAGCGTTGCATTGCTTTGGCAGGATAACATGGACCGCTCGCATATCTCGCATGCGGGGCACAGGGATAAAATGATATATACGGGGGAATATTTTTTCAAATACGTTTTTACAAAAGGGAACGAAGAATTTAGAAGAGAAGTGTTGGATGAAGATGAACTTAGACACATTAAAGATAAATATTTTTTCCATGATGGTAATTTTGACGCGTATAAGTTACTTTTGACAAAAGTAGGAAAAGTATTGGAGGAACTAAACCGGCAGCACTCCAAATGGTCTAGGCCAATGGTAATGTTCTCAGTACTGACATCTGAGATAGATCGTATCATGGACGAAATAAAAACGGCCAAAGCGAAGCGTATCAGTGCAATACACTTGGATTTTTTGGATGGAATTTTTACCCCGGGGTCGCAACCGTTTGACTGCTCTCCTCAAATAAAAATATTTTCTACCATAGATATCCCAATGGAAGTCCACCTGATGGTGAAATCACCGACTATTGAAATTATCAGCAAGATGAAGCGGGCGGGGCTTACCCCTGGCAGGGACAGGATAGGGGTGCATTATGAAAGCTTTTCAAGTGTTGAGGAACTGAAGCGTTTTATAAAAAGTGTCAATGAGTTTGACTTTGGATGTAATTTAGTGATGAACAATGAGACAGATATAGACGAGCTTGATAACGTTAAGCATCTATTGGGCGTAGAGATCACGAGAATAGTTTTGATGGGCATAGTACCCGGCGAGGTCGGAAGACCATTTTTACCAGGAACCATCCCAAAAATAAGCCAGTTGAGAAAATATTTGTATGAAAGAGATATTAAGGATATCGATATCGAAATTGATGGCGGAATAAATGAGGAAGTTTTGGGGCATATCTTAGGTTCCGCCATTGATGCCTTTGTTACTAGGACATGGATAAAGAAAGAAGCTAGCATGGAAACAGCCATGGAAAAGATATGTAACGTGTATCAAGGTTTTAAGATCGAACGGGATATCCTCAGTGAGATGTTCAAAGAGCGGGGGCTTTTTATTAACCAGTTTGTAGTTGACGCTGTAACGGACTTTTGCGGCGGGTCGGATATTTATACCGAACACGATATCAAAGAATATTTTAACAAGATCCCGGGAGTTAATGAAGTTATTATCAGAAGTGAAAGAGTAGTTGATGTCAATTATCGCGGCAAACTTATTCGCTTTCACAATAAAGGTGTTGTTCCTGTCGAGTTTTTGGGGCTGGAAGACCGAACCTATTATAAAAATGCGGTAATAAAAGTTTATGGTGGTGAGTATACGCTTGATCCTCAAGGCGAATATATATTGGGCATATCCGGGACATGGCATGATTCTACAGTTGTTTTGATGAAAAACGGACAGATTATATCTATGCTAGAGGAAGAAAGGATGTCGAGGAGCAAACATGATGATTCGTTATTTCCCATGAATTCGATACAAAAAGTTATGAAAGATGCAAAAATCACTTGGGACGATATAAAAGATGTGACTTTCGGGTGGAACTTTAATAGATATGTTGTTACTCCCCATTCAAAATCTCCCGATAAGGAGTTTTTCCAGCAAATGGATAGAGAGTATGCGGCTCTTAAGGGGATAGGGGTTGACGGAGTCAAGAGAAGAAATGTCCCGGAAAAAAATAGACAAAGATTCGATGTGGCAAAAGTAGTTGAGTTCATCAACGAGATGAAAGGATTTTATGGCTCGGAACATGTTCCCAGAGTAACGTTTGTCAGGCACCATTTAGCACATGCTGCCTCGGCATATGATGCGAGCGGATTTAAAGGGTCTGTTTTGACGGTGGTCCTAGACGGTTATGGTGATAATGAGACCGGAAGTGTCTGGTTGGGTAAAGATGGTAATCTGGAAGAGATAGCGCATTTTGATCTACCGAATTCAGTTGGATGGATCTGGTCAACAATAACGGAATATCTGGGCTTTATGCCGACTTTTGAAGAGGGGCAGGTTATGGGCCTAGCGCCTTACGGGGAACCGCGTGACG
>JAQUNB010000224.1 GCA_028717825.1 Candidatus Omnitrophota bacterium | reverse complement strand
ATCTTGAAAATATGAAAAAATTGAGAGAAGAAAAAATAAATATGCTATTGGCGTTACCCTCCGCAAACGAACCGGTTGAACTTGAAGGTAAGGTTGCTTGGCAGACCAGACAAAGCTTGGAAGATAACGCGTCTTATGATGTGGGCGTAGAATTTTTGTTGATAAAGGAAAGAAGTAAAAATCCGTTCTTGAAATTTCTTTGTGACGTGTTGTATAGCGCAGACCATAAAATACGCACGTAAAGTACCCTTAGGAGGTGTGCCTTGAAATTATTAAGTATTGCTGCGGGGTGTATGTTTCTGGTGATGATCGCAGGATGTACCGAGATAAAAGCTCCTACACCAAAACAAATTTTTGATAACCCGTTAGGAGAAGGTTCGCTAAAGATTGGGATGTCAAAAGCGCATGTTAAAGATGTGTATGGTGGTCCGACGTCTAATAGGATTGTTACAGCGGGCGAGTGGGGTGGAGAAAGGGAAGAATGGTTTTATAAGGCTGATTACAGCGTGCTGCCTGTAGGGACGGGTTATTTAACAGAAGATCTCTACTTGTATTTTGATGGTGATAATCTAACTAATATTAGCCGTGAACCGATAGGAAAGCCGGTGGAAAAGAGCGATAAGAATGTCCAATAAAATGCTTAACGATATAGTTATTTCTAAGGCGATCATTGAAACGTTTTCAAAAAAACTGATCGATTATCTGAAGGTCGATGTGGCGATAGTCGGTGGTGGACCGGCCGGGTTGATCGCAGGTTACTACTTGGCAAAAGAAGGCGTAAAAGTGTCTTTATTTGAGCGCAAACTCAGTATTGGCGGAGGTATGTGGGGCGGCGGGATAATGTTCAACGAGATAGTGGTTCAGGACACGGGCAAGAAGATATTGGAGGAGGTAGGTGTTCCTGTTAAGAAATACAAAGAGAATTATTATACGGCCGATTCGATACAAGCCGTCTCGACCATTTGTTCCAAAGCGACACTCGCGGGATTGAGAGTTTTTAATTTGATGGAAGTCGAAGACCTTATGATAAAAAATAACGAGGTAAGAGGGCTTGTTGTAAATTGGACTAGTGTGAGTCTTGCCAAACTACATGTTGACCCCATTACCATAGAGTCAAAATATGTTATTGACGCTACGGGGCATCCGTCAGAGGTATCGCATCTCTTGCAGCAAAAAGCGAAGATCAAGCTTGCCACGGAAAGCGGTGACGTTGTCGGCGAAAAATCGATGTGGGCCGAAGTCGGAGAAAGAGATATGAACGAGAACACAAAAGAGATATTTCCGAATGTCTTTGTGGCGGGTATGGCAGCCAATGCTGTTTTTGGAAGTCCTAGGATGGGGCCGATCTTTGGTGGGATGCTCATCTCGGGCAAGAGAGTCGCGGGTATGTTGATAAAAAAACTTGTATAATTTGAACGGTTCGTTCAGGAAGAGATGCTCCGTATTTTTAGAAAATCAAAGATAACCGGTGCCTTTATTACGGGCAAAGAAATGCGTTATGATGGCAGTATTGGCATTGATAAAGCTATTTTGGAAGAGATCGATTTATTGCCGGGGGAACAGGTCCATGTCTTAAACATCAATAATGGCGAGCGTTTTAGGACTTATGCGATCGAAGAAAAAGCAAGGTCCGGCAAGATCGTGCTTTACGGGCCGGCGGTTCGAATGGGAGAAGTAGGGGATGAACTAGTTATTCTTTCCTATTGTCTTCTTGAAGACAAGGAAATTCGCAATTTTGTGAATAAGACCGCTGTTCTTGATAAAAATAACCAAATCAAAGGAAAGTAAGTGGGCTCTTTGGAAATAAAAATATATCCTGCTCCATGCTTGAGGATAAAAACTAAGCCGGTAAAGGATTTTAATAGCGACTTGAAGAGTACCCTAAGATCAATGGCGGAAATGATGTATATCGGTCAGGGGATTGGCCTTGCGGCTCCTCAGGTTGGGTTGGATTCGAGTATGCTGGTGATAGATATCGGCGAAGGGTTGGTTAATCTTGTTAATCCGGTCATAATTGAAAGCTCAAGAGATAAAAGCGCAACGGAAGAAGGATGCTTGAGCTTACCCGGCATACAAGTTAAGGTTGCCAGACCTAATACGGTAAAGGTTAGGGCTCAGAACGAAGAAGGGAAGCTTTTTGAAAAAAATTTCAGCGGGTTATATGCCCGGGTTGTCCAGCATGAAATGGATCACTTGGACGGTAAGTTGATAATTGATTATCTGGATCCTTTGAGATATTTCATTTACACGAAAAAACTGGTAAGCGGTAAAATCAAAAATACCCTAAAAAATTGTGAGGTAACCTGTGATATCGGAAAAAGAAGTAAATGAACAACTAAAAGCGGCTATGAAGAGCGGAGAAAAAACGAAACTATCTGTTTTGAGAATGCTCTTAAGCGAAATAAAGAATAAAAAGATCGCGGACCTCGTGAAAGAGCTCGACGACGACAAGGTACTAGGCTTGGTACAAAAAATGATCAAACAGCATAAGGAATCGATCGAAAAGTTCAAGGAAGGGAATCGTGACGACCTTGTTCAGAAAGAGGCTGAGGAACTCGTGATCCTTGAGGCATATCTACCAAAACAGATAACAGAAGAAGAACTTGCTAAGCTGGTCGCCGAAACGATCACTGAACTAGGGGCACAGACGATAAAAGATATGGGTAAAGTTATGAATTGCGTAATGGCAAAGGTGAAAGGAAGCGCTGACGGGAGATTGGTCAGTAAGACCGTTAAAGAAAAATTGGAAAAAAATAATTAACAATAAGGAGGAGACAATGAAAAAAGGTATGACCACTGTGGTTGTATTGATGGTTATCGCATCGTTTCTGTGCGTAACCGGTCTGGTGAGCTTCGCAGCGGAAAAGGCAAAAGGCGTTAAGCAGACCGCTAAAGAAGTCGGTAAAGCGACCGTTAATTATCCAGCGAATGTTGTTACAGAAAGCGCTAATGTCGTTGGTACTGCTGCAAAAAATACTGCCGGAATGGTTGCCGATACAGTGAAAGTTACCGGCGAGACCTTAACGGGCGATGTTAAAAAAACACCGGAGATCGTGACAACACCAGTAACTAAAAGC
>JAQUNB010000223.1 GCA_028717825.1 Candidatus Omnitrophota bacterium | reverse complement strand
TTCTATTGTTTTTAATAGTTCCAGATACTCTTGGTTTATTTTTTCGGTCTCAAGATTTGTCAGCTGCTGCAACCGCATCGCGAGGATCGCGAGCGCCTGTTTCTCCGACAATTTGAACTTGTGCATGAGGCCCGTTTTTGCTTCTTCCGGGTCTTTTGATTTTTTGATAAGCTTTATGACTTCGTCCAGGTTTTTTATTGCTATTTTCAATCCTTCGAGGATGTGTGCCCTCTCCTCTGCCCGAGCAAGGTCGAATTTCGTTCGTCTTATAATTACGATCTTCCTGTGTTTAATGAATTCTTCTATCAGTTCTTTTAAGTTAAGCACTCGCGGCTGTTTGTCAACGATCGCCAGCATAATAACGCCAAAGGTCTCTTTCATCTGGGTATGTTTATACAGCTGGTTCATCACTATTTCCGGAGCGCAGCCTCTTCGCACTTCAACTACTACACGCATTCCTTCTCTGTCGGATTCGTCCCTTATATCGGAGATCCCGTCGATCTTTTTTTCTTTTACAAGATCCGCGATAGAGGTGATCAGCCTGCTTTTATTAACCTGATATGGCAGTTCTGTTATAACGATATCCTCTCTTCCTTGTTTCTTCTGCTCGATGTGCGCTTTAGCGTGTATTGTGAGGGAGCCTCTCCCGGTTTTATACGCCTGTTTGATACCTTCTCTGCCGCAAATAAGTGCTCCTGTCGGGAAATCCGGCCCCTTAACAATTTTAAGAAGGTCTTCCACCGGACAAGCAGGGTTTTCGACAACATGACATATCGCGTCGGCGATCTCTCTTAGATTATGCGGAGGGATGTTAGTTGCCATACCGACCGCGATGCCGCTTGAACCATTCAACAAAAGGTTCGGTAAGACCGAAGGCAATACTTCCGGTTCTTTTAAAGATCCGTCAAAGTTCGGCTGGAAGCCCACTGTTTCTTTTTCTATATCTTTCAGCAGCCATTCCGTTATATGGTGCATCCGAGCCTCGGTGTACCTCATCGCCGCAGGGGAGTCGCCGTCTACCGAACCGAAGTTGCCCTGCCCGTTAACAAGCGGGTACCTCAGAGAAAAATCCTGCACCATTCTGACAAGCGCGTCGTAAACCGCCACGTCGCCGTGTGGATGATATTTACCGAGCACTTCTCCGACGATCCTCGCGCTTTTCTTATAGGGTTTATTATAGGTGATCCCCATATCCTCCATCGCGTACAGGATCCTCCTATGCACCGGCTTAAGCCCGTCCCTTACGTCCGGGAGGGCCCTGCCTATAATTACGCTCATCGCGTAATTTATGTACGAATCTTTCATTTCCTCTTCGACATATATCGGTACTACCTTCTCGTTTCTCGTGTACATTTAGTGTTCTCCTTTTCTTTCTCCGCGAAAACATTCCCTGATTTTTTAAATAGTCTATATATCCAGATTCTTTACGTCCCCCGCATGACTCATGATAAAATTGCGCCTGAGCTCGACGTCGTCCCCCATCAGCACGGTGAACATCTCGTCCGCTTCTACCGCGTCCTCTATCGTAACTTTCTGCAATGTCCTTTTTTCCGGGTCCATTGTCGTTTCCCAAAGTTGCTCGGGGTTCATCTCTCCCAACCCTTTGTATCTTTGGATCCCCAGGCCTTGTTCTCCCTCTTTTAGCACATATTCTAAAAGTTCGTGCAAAGAATGGACCTTCGTTGTCCCGTTAATAATAAAAACCGGCTCTTGTTCGTCTTTGCTTTTTTTCTTAGATTCTTTTTTCTCCACGAATACGTTTTCTTCTGGAACAGATTTCTTTTCATAATCGGCTATGTCCACATCGTGTTTTGATATTTCGTTAGATATTTTTTCCAGCTCTCGCGCTTCGTAAAATTCCTGTACTACAAAAGTGGCGGCTATTTCTCCGTTGCCGTTGTCTTTGTCATCTTTATTGATCGCGGCCTCTTCACTCTTTGTATATTTACCTTTTAGTTTAGATAACTCCTCGTCATCGTAGAGAAATTTGTATTCTCCCTCCACTTTTACCCTATAAAGCGGCAGTTTGTTGGTCTTCTTCTGTCGTAAAGCCAGATATTCCCCTATTTTTACTCCACGGTGCTCTATAGCTCGCGAGAGTTTGTCCATTTTAACTAAAAGCTCCAGTAGTTCCGTAAGTTTTTTGTCGGTTATCACTTTTTTTCCTTGCACGTTCTCAACTTTTAATCCTTCCGACCCTTGGCCCAAAAGGAACGCTTTCATCTCGGTCTCTGTGCTAATATATTGTTCCGTCTTCCCGCGTTTCACTCTATAAAGCGGTGGTTGGGCAATATAAACGTGTTCTTTTGCGATAATATCCCTCATTTGTCTAAAGAAAAACGTTAAAAGAAGCGTCCGGATATGCGATCCGTCAACATCCGCATCGCACATGAGGATGATCTTTCCGTATCGTATCTTTGCTACATCGAATTCTTCGCCGATCCCCGCGCCTATTGCCGTAATTATCGTTTTTATTTCCTCGTTGTTCAGCACTTGGTTGATCCTCGCTTTTTCTACATTCAGGATCTTTCCTTTAAGCGGCAGGATCGCTTGGAACCTTCTGTCCCTGCCTTGTTTCGCCGAACCGCCTGCGGAATCTCCCTCAACCATATATATTTCCGTAAGGGCAGGGTCCTCCTCCGAGCAATCCGCCAATTTTCCCGGGAGAGAGCTGCTTTCGATCGCGCTTTTTCTGCGGGTCAGCTCTCTGGCCTTTTTCGCCGCTTCTCTGGCCCTCGCCGCGGTCAGCGCCTTCTTCGCGACGTTGCTCGCGATCGCCGGGTTCTCTTCCAAATACGCCCCAAGCATTTCGTTTATTATCGCCTCTACCACGCCCTCTATCTCTGAATTCCCGAGTTTTGTCTTTGTCTGCCCCTCAAATTGCGGGTTCGGCAGCTTTACACTAACAACCGCGGTAAGTCCTTCTCTTGTGTCGTCGCCTTGTAGTTCTTCGTCTTTCAGTATTCCTCTATTTTTAGCGTAATTTTTTATTGTTCTGGTAATGGCGGACTTGAACCCCGATAAATGCGTCCCGCCTTCTGTTGTAGAAATGTTATTAGCGAAACTGTAGATGTTTTCCGCATAGCCTT
>JAQUNB010000222.1 GCA_028717825.1 Candidatus Omnitrophota bacterium | reverse complement strand
TACGTTTTCAGACCGAAGGAGAAAATAAGGTCTTTCCGGAAACAGGCGGCGCCAGAGCCGTGCTAAAGATTTTAGAGGAGGAATTGCGAAAAAATGATGTCAAAGTGTTTTTTAATTCAAGAGTAGGGGAATTGCTCGTTAAGCAGGGCAAGGTCCACGCGGTCAAATTAGGAGACGGTAAGATCATTCCGTGCGATAGCGTTATCCTGGCGACGGGCGGCATTACATATCCATCGACCGGTTCTTCCGGCGACGGTCAGAAACTAGCCGAAAAAGCCGGACATGAAATTACGCAGCTTATCCCTGCCCTCGCGCCGTTATGTGCGGAACAACCGTTTGTGGCGTCCCTTGAAGGACTGAGCATGGAAAATATTGTTATACGGATCAATAAAAGCAACGGCAAAAAGACGATCGCGGGTCCCGGGGACATCATGTTCACAAAAAAAGGTATCTCAGGGCCACTGGTTCTATCTTTAAGCGGAGATGTGAACGGCCTACTTGAAAAAGGGGAGAGCGTATATTTGGAGCTCGACCTGTATCCCGCGCTGTCCAAGGAAGAGCTGGATAGGGCACTAACAGAGGAAGCCAAGAAAACAGCCGGTAAAAATATGGATAATGTATTAAACAAGTTCCTGCCAAAGCGGTTATCCTCAACTATTATGTTCATTGCCGGTATCGCAGAAGACAAAAAGATCAACCAGCTGACGCGTGACGAACGACAACGCCTCAGCTCGATCATCAAGGGTCTAAGGCTTGATATCGTAAAAGATAGATCACCAGACAACGCGATGATAACTAGAGGCGGCGTTTCTATCAAAGAAATAAACCCACGCACCATGGAGTCGCGTAAGGTGCGCGGACTATACTTTGCAGGCGAGATCATGGACATAGACGCCGATACGGGCGGCTTCAATTTACAAGCGGCGTTCTCTACGGGAGACCTTGCCGGAAGCTGCGCCGCTGTTTAACACCTTCATTACAAGATTTGGGTTTGTATATTTACGCAGATAGGATATAATAAATTTTATATATCAAACGGAAGGATTGTAATGGATAAGAAAAAATTTTTGTTTGTATCCCTCGACGGCCTTATCGGCGATATAGCATGGCAGGTAGTTAAAGAAGGTCACGACGTAAAATATTATATAAAGGAAGAGAGTGAACGAGATATCGCCGACGGCTTTGTCCCAAAGACAGATAATTGGGAAAAGGAGGTCGAGTGGGCGGATCTAATTATTTTTGATGATGTGTTGGGGCAGGGAAAACTGGCGCAAAAACTCCGTAAGCAGGGAAAGCTTGTAATAGGCGGTACAGAGTATACTGATAAATTGGAAGATGACCGTGCGTTCGGACAGGAGGAACTTAAAAAAGCCGGTGTTAACATCATTCCTTACAATGATTTCAGTTCTTTCGACGAAGCGATAGAATTTGTTAAAGCTAATCCTTACAGATATGTTATAAAACCCAGTGGGGAAGCACAGAACGAAAAAAGCATGCTTTTCGTCGGAGAGGAAGAAGACGGGAAAGATGTCCTTCAAGTCCTTGAGGCCTACAAAAAAATAAAAAGTCATAAGATCAAAGTGTTCCAACTTCAAAGAAAAGTCACCGGCGTGGAGATCGCTGTGGGCGCGTTTTTTAATGGGAACCAATTTGTTTATCCGATCAATATAAATTTCGAACATAAGAAACTGTTCCCGGGCAATATCGGGCCGTCAACCGGCGAAATGGGGACATCGATGTATTGGAGCGGGTCTAACAAAATATTTAATGCTACCCTCCAAAAACTTGAAGCGAAACTTAGAGAAGAAGGATATGTCGGGTATATTGACATAAACTGTATAGTTAACTCCAGCGGCATTAACCCTCTGGAATTCACCGCGAGATTCGGGTATCCAACGATAAGCATCCAGCAGGAAGGGATAATAATGCCCATAAGCGAGTTTCTTTTCAGTCTTGCGGACGGTACCCTTACCGAGTTTAAGGCTAAAAAAGGTTTTCAGGTGGGAGTAAGGATCCTTGTCCCGCCGTATCCCTTTAACGATAAGCCTACGTTCGAGAACTACTCCCGGAACACGGCAATACTCTTCAAAAAAGACGACGATGCCGGACTTCACATAGAAGATGTGCAAAAAGTCGACGATCAGTGGCTTGTCGCCGGGACCAGTGGTGTTATATTGATCGTTGTTGGCACCGGGCAAACGATGAAACAGGCGCAGAACCAAGTATATAACAGGATAAAAAACATAATGATCCCAAATATGTATTTTAGGACCGATATAGGTGACCGGTGGTTCGAGGACTGCGATAAACTTCACACATGGGGTTATTTAAGAGAATTGTAATGATCAATATGCTCTCCCATATGCTAATCAAAAAAAATTTATAAAATAATAGTTGAAAGATTTTCAGAGCCTGTCATGTTTCGATTCTGCGCGTATCCGCAAGGGCAAAACGGTGTCATTGCGAGCGTTTTGTGCGTAGGGAACGGTTTCAAACCGTCCCTACAATTGTGGCAAGTGTTGGGAACAGGCATGCCTGTTCCCTACCTTCTCATGAAAGAATAAGGTTGCTTCGTCCTTCGATAAGCTCAGGACGAAGCCCTGAGCCTGTCGAAGGGCTTCATCGCATAGAACGCTCCTCGCAATGACTACATGGGTATTTTTTTAATAATAAAGGGAAGATTTTTGAAACCTATCGAGAGCTGATTTCATAAGCGAGGAAGAGTGGAGAGATCTGGGAAAAATATTATTTATGAAGAAAAATTGATCGCGGAAGTGATCGATCTTTTTAAAAAGGCAGATAGTGAGATCGAAGGATTTAAGGCGAAAACCGCCTTAGAGTGCCCATCAGGATGCGGTCATTGCTGTGAAAAGGTCGATCTAGAAGCGACCATTTTGGAGTTCATGCCCTTGGCGATCGATCTGTGGAGAACAAAACAGGCTGAATTTTATCTTGAGGAGATACAAAAACTTAATAGCCCGTCAAGGTGTGTGTTCTATGAACCCGGTCTGAAAGGACAGGGCCTAGGACGGTGTAAAGTTTATAGGCTACGAGGACTTATCTGTCGCTTATTCGGATTTTCAGGATCACGCGATAAAAAAAGTA
>JAQUNB010000221.1 GCA_028717825.1 Candidatus Omnitrophota bacterium | reverse complement strand
AAGGGGTGACCGCTGAGGATTATAAAAAACATCTTATTGATGCGTGCGACAAGCTGCGGCGCTATCCGATAAGTTTCATTTCATCAAAAACAGGCAAGAATGTTGTGGATACTTTATCTGTTTTAATGGTCCTGGACGCTAATCTTGATTTCAAGGCCTCGACACCGTTTCTAAACAATATTTTTGAGGATAATAATCCGTCAAAAGTACGTGTGCCTCGGAGTAAAAAGCGCCCCAATTTTTTTTATATCGTCCAGACAAAAAGCCGTCCCATTCATTTCAAGTTTTTTGTTAACGACCCGTCCTGTGTTTTATCAGCACACATCAGTTTTATAGAAAATAGATTGAGGGACAATCTGCCGATCTTGGGCATCCCGATAAAGATCGCGATCGCAAGATCAAGAAAGGAAAAAAGATGAATTATGTTATTTTTTCGCTTCTTTTAGCATACGTTCTAGGATCTATACCTACCGCTTATGTCTTCGGGAAAGTGCTAAAAGGTATAGACATTAGAGAGTATGGTAGCGGTAATGTTGGTGCTACAAATGTTTTTAGGGTGATGGGAAAGTGGCCGGCTATTATTGTTTTTATTATCGATTTTTTGAAGGGTTTTTTAGCCGTGACGCTAGTACCGCTGCTGATGCAGAAATTTTTCTCTGTAATAAACCCTGACAGATATGACTATGTGATAACGTTTTCAGGCGTTGCGGCAATCGCCGGACATATATGGACCTGTTTTTTAAAATTCAAGGGAGGCAAAGGTGTGGCAACAACGGCAGGCGTTATGATAGGTATAGCGCCGCTTATTTTTGTCGGTGGTTTAATAGTTTGGACGGCCGCATTCTATAGCTGGAGGTATGTTTCGCTAGCCTCACTGATCGCTGCGACGTCACTACCGGTATTCGCGTTATTTTCGGGCAAGGGTTTTCCTTTTGTTATCTTCTGCTGTGCACTCTGCATAGTCGGGGTGTACTCCCACAGAGAGAACATCAAGCGCCTTATCCAAGGCAAAGAAAACAAATTCGTTAAGGGTCAAAAAAGCTAGAATATTAACCTTGTTTTTTTCTTAAATAGGTGTATACTAATAATTGTTAGTAGTACACAAAGATATTTTTTTTAGCTACTTATTAAATGACATTTAAAAAGTTTTTAAAAAAGAGGTCATTCCTGATGAAAAACGTGGTTTACAGGAACATTTTTGGAGATAATCCTAAAAAGCATGAAGTTTCACTTGAGGAGATAAGTGGGGTTTCACGTCCTATGCTATCCAAAAAGTGGATATGTAAGCATTTTATAAAGGATGTTTTTAGCTCGAGGAATACCGAAGAACTAAAGAATTGGATCAGAATGAAGCGGCAAAGTGGCAATGTAAGGGATTGTAATTTTTTGCGCGAAGTTAATACCTTTACTGGTGAAGACAAGGTTGTCTGTAAGGTTCGCGGGCAGATATTCGTGCTATACAAGAATACAGTCTATGAGATCGTGTATGTAAATGAGTTTCGACTTCAGGTGGGCGGGATAAAAGAGAAGGTAACCAACGAGGTGTCTGATGAAGATAATGCTTAGCCGGTTTTCACACATTTTGGTACTTATGATCGCTCTGATGAAAGTGAACCAGATAAAATTGCAAATGCTTTTATTAGAACTAGGTTTACGTAAATAACTCCCCGAGCTACGTAATGTAGCTCTTACCTCCAGAAAGGGCGGTGGCTTTTGCTGCCGCCCTTTTCATTTATACGCTGTGGATAGCGTATAAAATTTTGCTGGCTTTTTATAGGGCTTGTCACAAGACTTCTGCGTGCCCCTCGTAACGGCAGGGGTGCTTGAATTCTCTGCTACCATCCGTAAAAAGCCAGCAGGGTTTGTTACGTAACCACGCTATGTATAATGTTGACGTTAATATTCATATATGTTAAACTTTTGTGATTATGATGATTAAAGTTGCTATTATAGGCGATGGCGGATGGGGAACGGCGCTATCTCTTTTATTGCATAAAAAGGGTATTGATACGCTTCTTTGGAGCGTGTCGCCGGAATATGCGAAAAAGATCCAGAGTAACAGGGAAAATGTTAAGTTCCTTAAGGGGGTTCGTTTGCCAGCGGACCTCAAGGTAACATCCGATGATGATGAGGTCAAAAAATGCAATTGCGTTTTTTTTGTCGTTCCTTGTAGATACTTGAGGTCCGTTGCGGCGAGGTTTAAAGGCACCAATTTTAAATATGTCGTGAGTGCCACTAAAGGGATTGAAAGCACCAGCTTAAAGTGTCCTTCGGAGATCTTGAGGGAATTCTTTCCCGTGAGCAGGATCGTGACCTTGTCGGGGCCTAGTATTTCTTATGAAGTCGCTAACGGTATCCCGACAACAGTTGTTGTCGCTTCAAAAGGCAAAAACAAATATGATATCCAAAAACTCCTCATGACTAAAAGTTTCAGAGTGTACACTTCGAATGATGTAGTGGGAGTTGAACTGGGAGGCGCTCTAAAGAACATAGTTGCGATCGCCGCGGGAATATCTGACGGGTTAGGGTTTGGAGCTAACGCCAAGGCGGCGATCCTTACAAGGGGACTGGCCGAGATGATGCGGCTCGGGGTAAAAATGGGCGCGAGTAAATTAACTTTTAGCGGATTGAGCGGGATGGGGGACCTTGCCACAACGTGTATCAGTACACACAGCAGGAACCGGTGGCTCGGAGAAGAGATAGGCAGGGGCAAGAAGGCTAAAGATGTTCTTAAGAGGACAGAAATGGTAGTTGAGGGTGTCGAGACTTGCAAATCTGCGGATAAACTCGCGAAAAAATACAAAACAGAAATGACTATCACCACGCAGGTTTACGAAGTGATATACAAAGGGAAGGATCCTGCTCTTGCGGTTAAAGAGCTGATGACAAGGGATCCGAAAGAGGAACATTATAAATAGGGCTTGGGGTGTGATCGCCGCAAGTTTGAAGAACGGGACGTAGCGCAGCCTGGTTAGCGTACTAGTCTGGGGGACTAGGGGTCGTGGGTTCAAATCCCACCGTCCCGACCATAAATCAAGGGTTCCAGAGGGGAGGGGTTCCGGATTGTAGTAAAAATTGTAGTAAAAATCACGATAAAGAATGATTTGC
>JAQUNB010000220.1 GCA_028717825.1 Candidatus Omnitrophota bacterium | reverse complement strand
AATGTGCTAAGGTCAAAGTGATAATATATACGCCGCATGGCCATGTTTTTTACGGATATTTTTCGCGGCTTTTGACGGGGACCATTGTCGTGATCGAAAAAATACTTTCCCATATCACCGACGCGATAGTCGGCCTTACCCCTGATGAATGTAAAGAATGGCTGCGTTTCGATGTCGGAAAGCCGGATCAATATAAAGCTATCCCGAGCGGTATAGATTTTACAGCTTTAGAAAAGGATCTATCCGTAAATAAAGAGTGGCGAAAAGTCCTTGGTATACCGCAGGATGGGATCCTTATCGGGTCGGTCGGTCGGTTCATCGAGATAAAAGGATACGGATATCTGATAAGCGCAGCGGGCAAGGTCGCCGCCAAAAACGATAAGGCGTATTTCCTTATCGCCGGGGACGGGCCTCTTGTTAATGAATACAGGAGGATGATCAATTTAAAGAAGCTCGAGAAAAGGTTCTTTATCCTCCCGTGGCAGGAAAATGCGGCATCTATCATAAAAGAGTTCGATATTTTTGTCTTGCCGTCGCTTAATGAGGGCATGGGCCGTGTTCTGGCGGAGGCTATGTATCTGGGAAAACCTGTTATCGGAACGCGCGTAGGAGGGGTTCCTTCGGTAATCACCGGCGATGTAGGGATGCTTGTTGAACCGTCTTCTTCCGACGCGATATCCACGGCTATAGGGTCTTTGATAAAAGATCCGGGAAGAATGAAAAAGTACGGAGAAAATGGACGCGCTAAAGCGATAAAAGATTATTCGGTGCAGAAAATGGTCGAGGAGTTAGACTTTTTATATAAAAAACTTCTTGAGACAAAAAGGGGATAATGTATGGACACGGTAATAATTACGGGATCTGCAGGGCTCGTTGGCGGAGAAGCGGTCGGGTTTTTCGCGAACAAAGGTTTTAGAGTGATCGGGATAGATAATAATATGCGGGAATATTGTTTTGGTAAAGAAGGCTCGACTAAATGGAACAGGAAAAGGCTGGCCGGAGAGCACCGCGGATATGTACATTTTAACTGCGATATACGATCGGAACGTAGTGTTGAAAAAATATTCAAGAAATTCAGCTCGGACATAAAGCTTGTTATACACACGGCCGCCCAGCCTTCGCATGATTGGGCCGCCCGCGAGCCTATCACCGATTTCACTATCAACGCTAACGGGACATTGGTCCTTCTTGAAAAGACGAGGCAATATTGTCCGAAAGCTGTTTTTATTTTTGTCTCGACCAACAAGGTATACGGGGATACCCCTAACAGTTTACCTCATGTAGAGCTTGAAAAGCGATGGGAGCTGGATAAGTCGCACCCGTATTATGAGTTCGGGATAGATGAGAATATGAGCATCGATAGATCAACACACAGCCTTTTCGGTGTTTCCAAAGCCTCCGCCGATCTCTTGGTACAGGAATACGGCAGGTATTTCGGCATGCGGACGGGGTGCTTCCGCGGGGGATGCTTGACCGGCCCTACACATTCGGGAGCGCAGCTGCACGGATTTCTCTCTTATCTTGTAAAATGCGCAGTTTCCGGCACTGAGTATAATGTTATCGGTTACAAGGGAAAACAGGTGCGCGACAATATCCATTCGTACGATCTGGTGAACGCTTTCTATACTTTTTATAAAGATCCTAGGTGCGGCGAAGTCTATAACATGGGCGGCGGCAGGAAAAATAATTGTTCGGTGCTTGAAGCTATCGGCATGTGCGAAAAGCTTACGGGCGAAAAGATGAAATGGTCTTATCGGGAAAAGAACCGTGTCGGCGACCATATCTGGTGGATAAGCGATACGAGAAAATTTAAAGCGCATTACCCGGAATGGGATTATAAATACAGCCTTGAAGATATTTTTAATGAGATCTATAAGTTTGAAGTTAAGAGGCTAATAGGAAAATAACGCTACAGACTTTTTACGGGTCCTGCCGGCATCGATTCTGCGCGCATCCGCGTTCGTCTGCAGGCTCACTTGTGCTGTGCTCGAATCTCTGCTGTCACCCGTAAAAAGCCAGAAGAGTTTTTACAATATCGAGATAAATCATGATGATTATAACGCGCAAAGTGTTTTTTATATCAGTGATATCTCTTGCCTTCGTGCTGCTGGAGGGAGGTAAAGCCTATTGCGAAAAGGCTTATAAAGAGGTGCGCGCGATAGTGCATGTGAATTCCGACATAACAAGCGGAGGTTACTCGCCTGAAGAACTTATCGCGAAAGCAAAAGATAAAAGGATAGACGCGGTTTTTTTAACTGAAGATTATCATCCAAAATGGGAATATGGGATCTTTCCTTTTCAGCACATTATTAAGAGAACGATCCAACGACCCGGTCTTTTGCAATATGGCATAGGCCGGTATGATAAGCTGTGTGGCAGACTTAGCAATAAATTTCAGGGCATCCCGGTAATTATGGCCGCGGAAGTCGCACCTTTTTATTATTGGACAGGGAGGCCATTTAGAGAAGATTTCACTCTCAATGACTGGGATATACAATTTATTGTTGTAGGCATGGCGCCGGAATCTTACAAGAAGATACCGACGATCCCAAACGGCGGGTTTAATTATTTTGGGCCTAAAAGCATCCTCTTACTGTGGCCTATTTTAGTCATACTCCTGGGGGCTCTCACACTGAAGATCAAAACTTCAAGGTTTTGTTTCCCCGATATAGTGAGCTGGATGATCGTGGCTGTAGGTATTCTATTTTTGGTACAGAATTATCCTTTCAAAGTAGCTAAATACGATCAATACCACGGGGATGTTGGCATCGGGCCTTATCAAAAAGTTATCGATTATGTTAATTCCAAGGGGGGGATGATCTTTTGGTCAAATCCAGAAGCACATATCAGTAAAAGGATCGGCCCTGTGATCTATGCGTCTAAAAATGCTTCGGAATATATGCGTACAGCCAAGGAATATACGGGCTTTGCCTGTTTTTATGAAGGATATCGCACGATAGGAAAGCCGGGAGGGATATGGGACGAAGTTTTGATCGAATATTGTAAAGGAAAAAGAGAAAAGCCCGTATGGGCCATAGGGGAGATAGCTTTTCATAAAGAAGAATCCAAGGTGAGAAAAGAAATAGACGAGGTTCAGACCGTTCTTTT
>JAQUNB010000219.1 GCA_028717825.1 Candidatus Omnitrophota bacterium | reverse complement strand
CATATTTTTTTTGAGAGAATCGACCAAGAGTTCGACTTCTTTTGTAGTGATGTGCCCCGCGCTGTAATCGACCATTTTATCTGAGCTGACCGTAACCGTATTAAAACGGAATGCCACGTCGTTATCCCCGAGCTTCACTCCCAGATTAGCGGCTTCTAGCGGCCCACGTCCGCAATAATACTTCTGCGGATCAAACCCGAGTATAGAAAGATTCGCAACATCACTGGCCGGAGTCATCCCTTTTGGAACATTGCTTACCATGCCGACGACCCCTTCACGGGCTATCCTATCCATGTTCGGGGTGTTAGCCACCTCCATACATGTACGATCATTCAATTCTTCCAGAGGAAGATCCGCCATCCCATCCGGTACGAGAATAATATATTTCATGATCACTTGTCTCCTTATTAATCTCGGCGTAATAAACCGTTCCTAAAAGGAACGAGATAAAATAGCCGGGATATTTCTTATAAACCCGCTTCTTTCAATACCGCCTTAAGGGTAGGTTCCACGACCGGGGGATATTTCAAACATTTGATCGCGCGATCAGGGTCTTTTAATCCATGCCCGGTCAAAACACAAACAATATTTTTCTTCACGCCTTTTTTGTTTGCAGGGAAATATCCTTCCTTGGCTTTTTTTAGAATACCCGCCACGCTTGCGGCCGACGCCGGTTCGGCGAACACTCCCACCTCACCCGCTAATATCCTATACGCATCCAATATTTCTTCATCCGTCACCTTATCGATCAGACCCTCCGATTCATCTCTCGCCGCTACCGCCTGCTTCCAACTAGCAGGATTACCTATTCTGATCGCCGTCGCTATCGTTTCTGGTTTTTCTATAATGTGCCCTTCGACGATCGGCGCCGCGCCGGCAGCCTGAAAACCTAGCATCTTGGGACAAGTTTTTATTTTCTTTTTAGCTTTGTACTCTTTATATCCCTGCCAGTAACTGGTAATATTCCCGGCGTTCCCAACCGGCAACGCATGATAATCCGGCGCGCCCCCGAGAACATCACAAACTTCGAATGCGGCCGTCTTTTGTCCTTCTATCCTATACGGATTTATAGAATTCACTAGTGTAACAGGATATTTCTTGGTCAATTCCAAAACTATCTTCAGCGCGTCATCAAAATTTCCTTTAATGGCGATAACACAGGCGCCATGTATAAGTGCCTGCGCTAATTTTCCGAGCGCGATCGCGCCTTCCGGTAAAACCACTATACATTTCATTTTCGCTCTTGCCGCGTAAGCCGCAGCCGAAGCCGAGGTGTTGCCCGTAGAAGCACACGCTATCGCGTTCGATGATTCCTCAGCGGCCTTCGATATCGCGAGCGTCATGCCCCTGTCCTTAAAACTGCCGGACGGATTGAGCCCTTCATACTTAAGCCATACATCATATCCGGCTCCGATCTTTTGGCCTATGGCATCGGCCTTGATCAAAGGAGTGTTCCCCTCCTCAAGCGAAATAACCGGGGTTTTACTGCTGACTGGAAGATATTCTCTGTACTTGTCTATTACACCCATTTTTCTCCTTAATGAGCCCCGTAGATTTTCCGTTTTCGTCTCAAAATCTAATACGAGGGCGAATTAATCCCCTTGTTCTGATTTCAAATCCGCAGGAGGAGAAATCAGAACAAGGGGATAACGTTATTTTTTTCCAAGGATACTTCCCACAAAGAGCTGTACCTCTATGACTCAATACGAATAGCAACTGTTTTATCCGTCACATAACTAAGTTTATTTATCCTCGTGATCGCTTTTCGCATATCGCCTTCTTTTGCCTTATGCGTAAGTACAAGCACCGGCACCGCTTTCCCTTCTTTTCTCTCATTTTGAAAAACATTAGCGATGCTGATATTATTCTCAGCAAGTATAGATGATATCCCCGCGAGAACACCGGGCTTATCGATGACCGAGAACCTTAAATAAAATGAGAAAGATAGTTCTTCGATACGACTTATCTTTTTCTTCTCCGGTATATAGTTGTAATTGTAGGTAACAATGTGCTTGCCCCTAAAAGATATTTGCTGTGCGATCTCGGCGATATCTCCGATCACAGAACTCGCGGTTGGAGTTTTACCTGCTCCTTTACCAAAAAGTAAAGAATCGCCGACAAGGTCACCTCTGACAAAAACAGCATTATCCTCACCCCTAACATCCGAGAGAAGATTCGAAGACTTAAGAAGTGTCGGGTGGACCCTGAGCTCAAGTCCATCCGGTCTGTCTTTCGCGATCGCAAGAAGTTTGATGCTATATCCCCACAATGACGCGTTCCTGATATCCTGCGGTTCGATCTCCGTGATCCCCTCGACATACACATCGCTAAGAGAAATGTCTTGTCCAAACCCGATCAAAGAAAGTATCACAAGTTTTTGGGCGCTGTCTTTCCCGCTTATGTCGAGCTCGGGTTTCTTTTCGGCAATACCTTTTTCCTGCGCGATCTTCAGGGCTTTTCTGAATGAATACCCTTTTTCTTTCATCTCGGTAAGTATAAAATTAGTCGTACCATTCAGAATGCCATAGATCCTTTCGATCTTATTCCCCACAAAACATTCCTGCAGTGTCCTTATAATAGGTATCGCGCCGCAAACGCTCGCTTCAAATTTAATGAACAAATTGTTTTTTTCGGCAAGAGGAAAGATCTCCCTCCAACACTCGGAAAGAAGCGCTTTATTCGCGGTCACCACATGTTTGCCGTTGTTCAGCGCCGCCGTGATTATATGTTTAGCGCGTTCTATCCCGCCGATGAGTTCGACGATCACATCTATCTCGCTGTCGTTTATGAGATCAGCAGCATTTGATGTTTTAATAAGATCTTTCCTCGAACTTATCGTTTTGAGGACTTTCTTGTTCTTATCGCAAACACCTTTAACGATTATCGAAACATTACTCCGCTGCCTGATAAGTTCGGCATTATCCAGCAGCGCCTCATATACGCCGCTCCCGATCGTCCCCAACCCGATAATCCCGACATTTACTTTTTTCATATATACACCCCTTAATTCGTCCCTTCGTTATATCTCGCTTACAGGTATGAAACTGCGCTCTCTTGTCTAGCTTTTGGTATTTGAATTTTGGATTTTATTTGTCATTTGGATTTTGTTATTTGTCATTA
>JAQUNB010000218.1 GCA_028717825.1 Candidatus Omnitrophota bacterium | reverse complement strand
TCTTCCGATCTAATGAAGAACATTCGTTGCTCTTGCGGTAGAAAGTTCCCAGTTGGATTTCCATTTGGATTGTTTTATCGGTTCGTTGTCTGTATGACCGCTTACGCCAATATTTTTATCCGGCACTTCTCCCACTATAACACCTGAAAGATCATCAAGCATCTGGTAAGCCTCGGGTTTTATTTCGGCTTTACCGGAATCGAAAAGGATAGCATCGGACAATACTATAACAAGTCCACGTTCATCCATTTGAAGCGATACCTGCTGCTTGTCGATCAAATCCTTTAGCTGACTTTCGAGCATTCTTCTAACTTCTTCGAATTTCTGTCTCTCAGCTTCGCGTTGTGCTTCAAGAGTATTTACTTTTGCTTCAAGTTCACCTATTTTTTTGGCGCTGCGGGGACTTTGTTTATAAAAATTAACCGCACATCCCGACACCATAAAAGTAAACGCAATTAAAATAGCTGCTGTAGTTAAAACAACTTTATACCCGCGCATCTTATCCTCCTTTTTGGGCTTCTCACCCACTAACATATTCCTTTATATAAAACCTTTAATTCATTCGATTTAACTGTAATTATTATATTCCAATATAACACCAGCACTATTTCAAGTCAAGATACGATTCTTTCATCTAGTGCTTCGCATTATTATACATAAAGGTCTGTTTCCTGCTTTTACCCACGGAAACCAGCATTATTTCGGTCCCTATCAGTTTTTTTATCCTATCCAAATATTTTCTGGCATTTATGGGAAGCTCTTCATATGATGTTACTTGTGAGGTGTCGCTCTTCCAGCCCGGATGTTCTTCATAGACCGGTTTACATTTCTCCAAAAAACCAGGGTCTCCCGGGATATTCTGATATTGTTTGTTTTTATAGGTATAAGACGTGCAGATATTGATAGTATCAAGCTCATCAAGGACGTCTAATTTAGTAATAATAACTTTATCTATTCCGTTGACATCAACGGAATTTTTGACAAGAACACTGTCAAACCAACCGCACCTGCGGGCCCTACCGGTGGTTGCACCGAATTCCCCGCCCTTTTGCCTTATCTTTTCCATAAGATCGTCACCAAATTCCGTCGGAAAAGGACCTTCGCCGACCCTCGTAGTATACGCCTTTACCACGCCAACGACCATATCTATGCGTGATGGGCCTATCCCCGCTCCGATACAAGCACCGCCAGCGGTAGAGTTCGACGAGGTAACATACGGATATGTCCCGTAGTCAACATCAAGAAAGGTCCCTTGGGCTCCCTCGAAAAGAATAGATCTGTCCTTTTTATACGCTTCGTTCAAAAGCATGACCGTATCGCACACATATTTTTTGAGGTTATCCGCGTATTTCAAGTAATCGTTAAATATGTCGTCCGCCGAAAACCCCTTAAAACCATACAAATCTTTAAAAATAGTATTTTTTTCTTCTATATTAATTTCTAATTTCTTTCGGAAATAGTCTTTATCATAAAGATCCGCCATGCGGATGCCAACACGGGACACCTTATCCGCATAACACGGCCCGATGCCTTTTTTCGTTGTACCGATCTTTCCTTTCTTTTTGGTTTCTCTTAATTCATCCAGCTTTTGATGATATGGAAAGATGATATGAGCCTTATCACTAACCTTTAAATTATCATCCACATTTATACCTTGTGATTTCAAGAGCTCTATCTCTTCGATAAGAGCCTTGGGGTCGATAACCACGCCGTGGCCGATAACGCAGATCCTTCCGTCGTGCAGTATTCCTGAAGGGATAAGATGCAGAACATATTTTTTGTCGCCAATGACAACGGTATGCCCCGCGTTGTTTCCGCCTTGATAGCGTACAACATATTGGACATTCTCGGTAAGTATATCAATTACCTTCCCCTTACCTTCGTCACCCCACTGGGCTCCTACCAGAACAATTCTTTCTCCCATATTTTTTCTCTTTTACTCCAAGATAAAACGGTTACCGAAATCTTACGGAGGTGTCATAGTGAATATTTTTCGTGCGATATCAGGATGCTGCGCAATGAACAAAAGCTCATCCTTGACAAGGGGCTTTTGTGTATGGACATTCGCATATCTTACCAGCTCCAATATTTCCGTGGCTTCTTTATCGTCTTTAAACTTAACTTCGAGTTTGTTATAGACGTTCCTGAACCCTTTTATTCCGCTATATTCGCCGGCAGTTATGCTCCGGCCGGTTTCGATCACTTCCGGCTCTCCTCTTCCAAGCTCCTCATAATCGTAAAGTTCATAGTTTCTTCTATCTTTTAATGCACCATCAGCGTGTATGCCTGATTCATGGGCGAATGCGTTGTCCCCGACACCCACTTGGTTTACCGGGATCGGCACGCCAAAAGCATAAGAAGCGTATTTTGCCAGCCTCCAAGCCATTTTCAAGTTTATCCTCGGGTCCAACTTATATTTCGGGTTATTCACAAACCCGCTGGAATATTTAATGGCCAAGATACAGCTCACCATATCGGCATTACCCGCTCTTTCGCCCATCCCATTAATGGTAGTGTTTATGTACGCATCAACTCCGCCGTCTATCGCGGCTTTCGCCCCGGCAACCGAAACGGCGGTAACCATACCGAGATCGTTGTGACAATGCAGTTCTATGGGTATCTCTACTTTACTCAAAAGTTCGGATATCCTGTCGTATATCGTGAACGGGTCGTCATATCCGAGAGTATCGCAATAACGGAACCTGTTCGCCCCCGCGGTTTTGGTCGCTTCAACAAACTCGGCCAAATAAGACATGTCTGTCCTCGATGCGTCTTCCGCGTTTATCCCCAGTTCCTTTATTCCCATCTTTTTAGCAAGCTTTATCGCTTTAACGGCGGACTTTATGATGCCTTCTCTGTCTATTTTTCCGCCAAACTTGTGTTTTATCATCTGATCAGAAGTAGAGATCGACATATTCAGGTATTCTATATCCGTAAACTCGACCGCTTTTTTTACATCTTCCTCAATCGCCCTTATCCACCCTGAAAGACGTATGGGATACAAAACCTTGCGTTTGGCTAACTCAAGATTTGCGTTTATATAGTTCCTTTCATGCAGAGTAATGGGAAAACCAAACTCGGACTGAAAGATACCCATTTTATTAAGGTAGACATTGACTATC
>JAQUNB010000217.1 GCA_028717825.1 Candidatus Omnitrophota bacterium | reverse complement strand
ATAAAAAAATATCCGCTCTTCTATTTATTTAGCGGTTATGGGTGGGGGCACGGCGTCGGCATGTGCCAATGGGGCGCGTTGGGGATGGCCGTGAGGTTCTGGAGCGCCGACAGGATATTGAATTATTACTATCCCGGGACTAAGATAACAATGTTAAAAGAATTATATCCCAACGGTGAGTCCAAGTAGAATGGCGTTATAAAAAAACCTAAACACAAAACCCTAAATTCTAAATAAATCCAAAGCTCAAATTTTCCAAATCCAAAATATAGGTTTTGGTTTTATATTTAAAGTTCTGGATTTGTTTAGGGTTTAGAGTTTTAATATGATGACGATATAAAAAAACAAAAATGAAGCTACGAGAATTTCATTACAACCTACCAAAAGAGCTGATCGCCCAAGAGCCTATCGAGAGGCGCGATATGTCGCGCCTTATGGTTCTTGATCGCAAGAACAAAAGTATCGTCACGAAGAATTTCTGCGATATCGCGGAATATATCAAAAAGGGCGATTTGGTGGTGCTCAATAATACCAAAGTTCTGCCCGTTAGGCTTTATGGGAAACGGAAAACGGGGGGACAAGTAGAAATATTCATCCTTAATCCCGGCGAAAAAAAACTTAAGGCGCTTATTAGGCCGTCTAAGCGTATAAAATGCGGAGAAAAAATAGAAATAGGGAAAGACATCTATGCGACAATTTATGATAGAGCGGATGCGGGAAGGTTCGTGGAGTTCAATGTGCCGGAGAAAAACGTGCTGGAACTCGGACGAATGCCCCTGCCGCCATATATAGACAGGGAAGACAAAAAAAGCGACGGCACGTCTTATCAAACAGTATATGCGGCTATTCCCGGGGCTACGGCATCTCCGACCGCCGGATTGCATTTTACATGGGAACTTTTGGATAAGCTAAAGAATAAAGGTGTGGATATCGTTTATGTGACGCTCCATACAAGTTATGGGACTTTCGCTCCGGTTACGGAGGAAAGGATCAAGGATCATAAGATGCACGAGGAATATTATGAAATAAGTTCCGAAACAGCCGCGACCGTCAATAGAGTTAAGTCTTCAGGGGGAAAGGTGTTTGCGGTAGGGACGACTTCGGTTAGAGTGCTTGAGACTTCGAAAGATGCGCATTCAAAAGTTAAAGCGTCCACGGGAAAAACCAATATTTTTATTTATCCGGGATATAAATTCGGTATTATAGACGGGCTTATAACCAATTTTCATTTGCCCGAGTCTACGCTTATAATGCTTGTGAGCGCTTTTGCCGGAAGGGATTTCATAATGGAGGCATACAAAAAAGCCATTCAGGAAAAGTTCCGTTTTTTTTCATATGGTGATGCAATGCTTATTTTATGAATATCCATATCGTCATTGCGAGGAGCGTTCTATGCAACGAAGCTTTCCGACAGGCTCAGGGCTTCGTCCTGAGCTTATCGAAGGACGAAGCAACCTTGTTCTTTCACGGAATAGGTAGGTTTCTTTCTTACACGCGTCTGCACCCACCTGTGTTTGTAGGCACAGTCGCGACTGTGCCCTACACAAAAACGTCCGTAATGACGCCATTTTTCTATTTACAGAGATGGTTTAATTGAAATATGATTGTCTGGACGAGGCAAGTAGTGGTAAAATATGTTGTTTTACAAGTTTTTAAAAAACAGGAGGAAGGGTAAGCAAAATGAGTAAGCGTATCTACATCGTACTTTTATGTTCAGTAATGTTCTTTTACTTCTCTGCGGCAGATCTTCATGCTCGGACAGTAGTGATCAAATCAAATACGACCGGTATATACGAAGATGGTATTTTTACTCCTACCAGCAATGCGTTCGAAGCGGCATATGATATCGATGAATCGGGAGAGGCAATAACACTTGAGGAATTAATAACTAACGGCAGGGAAGGCCGTATTGAACTTGGGGACAAATACGAGATAACAAATATTGTTGTTGCGGAAGGGCTCTCGGCTTTTACCGTGGAAGCGAATAAACGCGGCCAAAAGATAATAACGGCGGTCAGGGAGGCAGATCTTGGCGCTTCGGAGATGTTGATCATCGGTGAAAACTTTTATGATTTCTGCAAAAGTGCGAACGGCAAGATCTATTTAGAGCACGGCAGTGTTGTAGAAAAAAAACAATAATGAAAAGCTTTTTCTAGCGTTATCCGGAAATGTTCTTGATAAAACGATCAGCTTTTACACAGTTAACAATCGCCTCTCGAAGTGTCACACATTGCAGGATGCTTTAAAGAGGGGGAAGCGGGAAACGAAATGCAGGAAGAACTGTTCCGCCCCGGTGAAAATGAGTTTGCTTCGATCTTCAACAATATCGCTGACGGGATTATTTTAGCGGATCCCAAAACAAAAAGATTTTACAACGCGAATAAGTCTTTTTGCGTGATGCTTGGCTATAGTATAGACGAGTTAAAAATACTGAGTGTCATGGATATCCATCCTCAAAAAGATCTGCCTTACGTACTAGATCAATTCGATAGACAATTCAAGAACGAGATCACGGTCGCCAAAAACATACCCGTAAAAAGGAAGAATGGGAGTATTTTTTACGCGGATATCAATTCGGCTCCTTTTAGGTTCGGAGGCAGGGAATATCTGCTCGGGATATTCAGGGATATAACCGAGAAACGTTTTTTGGAAGAAGCCATCAGGGAAAGTGAACAAAATTATCGGTCGATGGTTGAGATAACTTCCGACTGGGTGTGGGAAGTGGATGCTGACGGCATATATATCTATTCAAGCCCCAATGTTCATGACATTCTGGGGTATGAACCGGAAGAAGTGATAGGTAAAAAGCCTTTTGATCTTATGCCGGAAGAAGAAGCTGAACGAGTGTCAAAGATATTTTCGGATATCGTGAGAGCGAAAAAACCGTTTAAGGGTCTGGAAAATATTAATCGTTCAAAGAACGGGAACTTGATAATCCTCGAGACGAGCGGCGTTCCTATAACCGATAAAGACGGTAATTTGACAGGGTTTAGAGGGATCGACAGGGATGTTACAGAGCGCAAACAGATGGAAGCCGTGTTAAAAGAATCCGAGGCACAATACCGTATAATTTCTGAGAATTCAGGGACTTCGATGTGCATTATGGAAGGCGACATGACCGTTTCTA
>JAQUNB010000216.1 GCA_028717825.1 Candidatus Omnitrophota bacterium | reverse complement strand
CAGCTTTCTGAAGAGAAAAGTGCGTTTGATAGCCTGTGGCGGCACGGCCTTGACCTTAATGGGTATCAAGGATTCGACGAGGGATATTGATTTTCTTGTGCCCGAAAAAAGGGAATATGCTTATTTGATCTCCGTTCTGAAGGATCTGGATTATGAACAGGTGACGGGATACGGCTGGAGGCGCAAAGGGGAGGTCTTCATATTCGATCTTTTTGAGGGGAGCAAGGTGCATGCTACGGAGCTATTGGAGTCCCCGCTTGAAAAAGGGAACAATACGCTTTCGTTTGAGTTGTCCAACATATATGTCGGCATATTGAATCCTTATGACCTTTTGATAAGCAAATTGTTCAGGGGTGACGCGGTAGATATTGAGGATTGTCTGTTATTGGTCGGGGAGAAGAGGGACGAGATCGATATGGAGTATTTTAAAAAAAGATACGCTGAAACCGCCTCATACGAGATATCTGAAGATAAATGCATGAAAACATTTAAATATTTTCTAAAACGCGCGGCAGACGGAGGGTCCGATGGCAAATAGAAACCTGAAGGATGAGTTGAACCGTCTGGGGTTCAGTCTTTTTGAAAAAGAAGGGACTCCGGATGCTAATAAGACGCTTTATGATATTGTGAAAAGCGGCGATACCCGGCTGGCGGAAGGCTTCCCGCTGGTTCTTGCTAATGCGGCCAAGAACGGCGAATTTGACTATAACGCGGTGATGGCAAAATGTAAAAGCGAAAAGGAAAAAGCGCTTTTTGCCGGATTTTTCGATCTGGCGGCAGCGTTGTATAAATTGAAAGGGTTGAGCCTTGATCTAATGGGATATGACGGTAGAAGGATCACTGAACAGGAGAGAAACCGCATGGGTGGTTTCCTGAAGTTATTAAAAACCAATGAGAACTTTAAAATAGGTAAGTACGAGGTAAGCCCTAAAAGGGTAAAGACCATATTTGATAATTATTATTCCGGGACTATCAGCGAAACCGCGGCTAGACAGGAAGAGTTATCACTGGAATATGCCATGTCGCAGATATTTTCCCCAAAACAGAAAAATCTTTTCAGGAAACGGTTAAAAGGGGAAAAGATGACCAAGACGGAAAAAGAATATTACTCACGCACAGTGAAGAAAAAAGTCGCCGCGCTGGCAAATCCTGAACTGCATGGTCTGGCAAGAAGGATATTAGAGAGATAACGCTTAGACCGGGTCTGAATTTATAGTGACTAGTGACTTGTGGCTAGTATCGGCCCGCGGGACACGGCCCACGTTGAGAGAGACGAAGGACGATGGATGGCGGCGATACGGTTGTATGTAGTATGTAGTACCGGGAACGACACGGGTTAAGAACGTATTAAAAATAGATCAGGTCTAAGTTATGCCGAAAATTAAAACTGATGATATGTCGCTTTACTACGAGGTTCATGGCAGGGGCAAGCCGCTTTTGCTGGTTGCAGGGTTAGGCTCTGACAGTTCAAGCTGGTCGGGTGTAATCGGAGAATTTTCGTTACATTTTCGGACTATTGTTTTTGATAATCGCGATAGCGGCCGCAGTGATATCACACAGAAGCAATTTACTATCCGCGATATGGCGGAAGATGCGATAAAGTTATTGAATTTTTTAAAAATAGAACAAACCCATATAGTAGGTCACTCTATGGGCGGCTATATCGCGCAGGAGCTTGCTATAAATTATCCTGAACGTGTAGATAAGCTTGTCTTAGCAAGCACAGCGCCTATTTCTTCTAAAAGAAATAATGACCTTTTTGAGGATATTTATAAACAACTTAAAAGAGAAGGGATCTCTCGCGCGTGGCTTGAAAGATGGATCCCGTGGCTATTCTCCCCAAGACTTATCAATGATAGAGCGTTTATCGATGCGTTCATTAAGAACTCCGTTGGATATCCTTATTCTCAGAAAGCGGATGGGTTCGAGAGGCAGATAAAAGCAATCGCTGCATTTGACGCACGCGATAAAATGGTCAATATTAAAGCCGAAACCTTGATCTTTGAAGGAAAAGATGATCGATTGGTGACTCCGGAAGAGGCTGAGACGCTGGCTAAGGGTATATATAAAAGTACTTTTCGGTTATTAGATGGCGTAGCGCATTCTATCCATATGGAAGATCCAAAGTTATTCACAGATAGTGTGATGGCATTTCTTAATAATAATTGATATGATAAGACACAGTAAAAAAATATTGGGCATGGAAACTTTTGATATCGTGACTAGTGGCTAGTATCGGCCCGCGGGACACGTTACGAGGGACGAGAGACGATCGCTCGCTGAGCTCGCTAGGACGAAGGACGATGGATGGCGGCGATATGTTTGTATGTAGTATGTAGTACCGGGAACGACACGGCAACGGTGGGGTCAGGTCTCACGAAGTTGTCGACATCGAGAGGCCTGACCCCACCGTTGTAGGAACGTATATGGTTGCGATGGAACGAGACGTTTTGAAGAACGTATATGGTATATAGTGTCGATGGGGACGAACGTTTTGCAGATGGTATTTGGCATATGGCAGAGCTCATAGAGAAACTAGGGACAAAAGAGAGCCTGTCGAAAAGAGCTACAACAGATGAAAAAAAACGTTACTTTGCTAAAACCGTTTCTAGCAGAAGAATACGTCTCTTAACAAGAAGACCTAACAAATATGTGAGGCGGCTACGAGGAACAGTACTCTGAACAGAAACGGTTTTTCATGGTTTGCAAAAAAACCTTTGATTGCAGAGTAAAGCGGCGTGGGCCAAGATCGCCGAGGGTACAGGTCTAGCTTTAAAAATAGACACGGTCTAAGATACGAAAAGCTGCGAATGGGTGCAGGTAGTGCTAAGAGGGGGAGGTCTAAATGAAAAAGAGATTTGAAGCGATAAAAGAGCATTTTGAAAAAGAGGCCGCTGTCTTTGATAAATTCTTCTTTAAGGTAGCGCCGCACTATGAAGAGATGATGCAGACCCTGATCGATGCATTGCCGTTCGATAGGAGACAAAGATTACGGATCATCGATCTTGGGTGCGGCACCGGAAACTTGAGCAAAAAGCTTATAACGGCGTATCCGAAAGCCCGGGTTACTTGCATTTATATGGCTGATAACATGCTTAAAATGGCCCGATCAAAATTAAAGAATTATCGTAATGTCACG
>JAQUNB010000215.1 GCA_028717825.1 Candidatus Omnitrophota bacterium | reverse complement strand
AGCCACGGGTAAAACCCGTAGTCCCTGACGAATACCCCACTTTGGGGCGACGTCCCGACCCCCTAGAATTCCACGGGCAAAGCCCGTGGAATTCTAGACAGGGGATTAATAATTTTTCTTTCTTTTAGAAAAACAATCCTTGCAATAAACGGGTTTATCTCCCGATGGTTTGAAAGGAACTTCGCATTCCTTACCGCATTCGGAGCAGACCGCTTTGTGCATTTCTCTCGGACCGAAATCTCTTTTGAATCCACCACCATTGAATCCTGACATTCTTTTCCTCCTGTTTTGTGTCACATTCAAACAATAGGCTCGATTCCATACCGCGCTTATTATTTGTCTAGCATATTAGTAACAATTATACACCTTTTTATCAAAATGTGAAGCCCTATGACTTAATAGTTGTATTTTCGCTCAAAAAAAGATCCGTACCCTATACAACTATGTTTTCCAACACCATCATGACGATAAACCCAAAAATGATCCCTATCGTGGACTCACGCACGTTCCCTCTTGAGTGCGTTTCCGGTATAAGCTCCTCAACTGTGACAAAAAGCATAGCTCCGGCGGCAAAGGCCATGCCATACGGGACAAGGAATTTCCCGAGACAAACTATCGAAGCGCCCAAAAGCCCCCCTATCGGCTCGACAACACAGGTAAAAGAGGCCACCAGGAACGCTTTTGTCATTTTATTCGTGGCCCTAAAGAAAGATAGCGCGACAGCTAATCCCTCAACGATATTTTGGATACCTATTCCGACCGCCAGAACTATCCCGGCGGGAATACTGTTCCCTGCAAAGCCTACACCTACCGTTAAACCTTCAGGAAAGTTGTGGATCGTTATCGCCAAAATGAACAGCCAAATTTTATTCAGGCGGATCGCCGGCCCCTTCATCCCCGTCACCCTATGGATGTGTGGGATCGCCTTTTCCATGAACATAAGGAAAACAGCTCCCAGCGAGATCCCTAAGGCAGTTCTCCATATCCCTCCGACTCTGATCGCAGGGGCGATCAACCCGAAAAAAGTCACCGACAGCATCACCCCGGCGGCAAACCCCATCGCGGCGTCCAGAAATTTATCCGAAACCCGACGCACAAAAAAGACCGATAAGGCGCCTATGATGGTAGCCAGGCCCGCGGCCAAACTTGCAAGCGTTCCGATCAGAATTATATTCATGAATTTCCTAGATCGTTAAAATGTTATTCTGTACCAGCCGAAACTGGTCCGCCTTTGGCGGAAAAGCAAAAATCTCCCCCATCAGCGTCATTCCCGCGAAAGCGGGAATCTATTAATATTTTTATTGGATCCCCGCTAAGAACATGCGGGGATGACCAATACGGAATAATATTTCACAGCATGTTTGCATTTCCGATTCCGTCAACTGTACGCTTCGTAAATACAAATAACACAAAGTATACACTATTTTACGATCCTGCCAAAATAGACCTTCTTGCCGCCGGCGATAAAACCTTGTTTTGCCAGTTCGGCGCGCGTCTTGCCGAATTTTTCTTTAAAGGTCACGACCCTTACGACTCCGCCGGTCTCCGGCGACTCGAGAAGTGTTTCTCCTCCAGCGAACAACATAACATGAACTATTTTATTGAACTTATTTTTAGCCGAGACGAACACAAGGTCCGCGCTTTTTAGCTCCTTTTGGGGAATTTTCTCCGCTACCATCCACTCTTCGTGCGCGTCCCTTGGTATATCAATGTTATTCGCCCGGTAAACTAAGCTCACCAAGCCCGAACAATCAACTCCGGTAACTGCCGGACCGGGCTCCGGCATCAGCATCGATCTACCGCCCCAGAGATACGGCACGCCGAGAAAAAGTTTCGCCGTGGATATGATGTTTTTACGAAGTTCTTCTTTTGTTACCTTCTCGATACCGATAAGGTCAGTTTTTAGGATCCACGCAGTCTTGCCGTCCGCCAGATCAACTTTATAATGCTCGCCGTCCTCTCCGGTCGTCTTTAGCCGGGTGCCGATAGAAACCGTCAAAAAACCTTTTTCGGGTCTGCCCGGAGCATAATAAATTTTAGCCGTCTTTTTACTGACGACACTATTATATTTTGGGATACGCGGAAGGAACGTGACGCTTGTTTTTCTGACCCACCCCTCATACCCCTGCCACCTGCCAAGCTGTGAAAATTCCCGCTGTTCGGGCGCTTCTACTTTATACCAGTCTTTATTCTCCGCTTCATAGCGGAGCACCTCATTATACAGCGCCTGCGTTTCCTGCAGATCGTCATGGGCATACGCGCCTCTGGCGTCAACAGGTTCTTTTCTGAGATCAACTACCGGCTTGGTCACAATAAGGAATTTTTCTTCACCCGTGGCATGCGCGTGATCAAGACACGAAAGGCTGAACAATATGAGGAGGAATGATCTCAATTTTTTCATTTTTCGAGGATCAAAAGGTTCACCGGATACATATCAATCCGGGTCGATAGAACTATCCTGTCTTTTATTTATTCCGCGAAAGGTTAATTAAAAAGTATGGTAACTTTTTTCTGTAGGACCTCTAAAAAACCCCTGCCCGGCGAATCTAACGTCACGACTTTTTCTTCCGGGTCCTTTATCGTTATTTTTCCTTTTCCTAAGTTCGCGACAAGAGGCGTATGATCGCATAAAATACCCAGATATCCGACCTCTGAAGGGACGATAAGAGATGAGATTTTGCCTTTATATAAAGTTTTCTCCGGGCTTATGATATTCAATTCAAAAGTTCTCGCCATTATCTTATGCCTTTTTTAGATCTTTGCCTTTTTGGATGGCCTCTTCGATCGTCCCGACCATATAGAACGCCTGTTCAGGGAGATCATCCAGTTTCCCTTCAAGTATCATCTTAAAACCCTTTATGGTATCCTGCAGTTTAACATACTTGCCTTTAACTCCAGTAAAGGGTTCGGCGACAAAGAAAGGTTGTGAAAAAAATCTCTGCATTTTTCGCGCCCTATTTACGGTGAGCTTGTCCTCTTCCGAAAGTTCATCCATTCCTAGAATAGAAATAATATCGCGCAGGTCCTTATATCTCTGGAGGACCTTCTGTATTGCAAGGGCTGTATTGTAATGTTCCTCACCCACGACTTTTGGGTCGAGAATACGCGAAGTTGAGTCGAGCGGGTCAACAGCCGGATATATACCAAGTTCCGATAT
>JAQUNB010000214.1 GCA_028717825.1 Candidatus Omnitrophota bacterium | reverse complement strand
AATTCTACCCGTCGGAACATAAACGGCGTGTTTTTAGCGAATTTTGGACAAAAACGAAAGGTAATAATTGGTGATAGACGTAATAAATAAGGATGTAGCGCTGAATTTTTTCCACAATAAAGTGGCGCATGCTGTTTTTTTTGGATGGTTTTCCGCTCAGACAATAAAAGTTATTATAGGTGTATTTGAGGAAAAAAAGTTCAATTTTAAATGGTTTGTAGGGACCGGAGGTATGCCCAGTTCGCATGCCGCGGGTGTTACGGCGATGACGACGGCTGTGGGTCTATATGAAGGTGTCGGAACAGCGCTTTTTGCCGTGACCCTGATGTTCACGATAATAGTTATTTTTGACGCACAGGGTGTAAGGCGGTCCACGGGGCAACAGGCTGAGATCCTAAATAAGATCATGGATGACATCTATTGGAAAAAGAAGATACAGGAAGACAGGCTCAAAGAGCTTGTCGGGCATACGCCTTTTCAGGTACTTGTTGGTATATTCGTTGGTATTTCTGTCGCGTTCATACTTTATTGGATCCAAGCAAAAATTTAGATTTTTTAGAGGGGGTAAGTTGTGAGTAAAATCAGGTTGGTTTTTCTGGTAGTTTTCGTCGTGGTCATTTTGGTCACGGTATCGTCGTATTTAACCCTACATGGGGCTGGTAAAAACGCGAAACTAGCCGGTAATTTCGATAAAGCCCAGCTTCTATACACGAGAGCGGAAGAACATATTAAAAACAATGATACCGACAAGGCCGTTCGCATCTTAACCGAAATAACAGATAAATACCGCGATTCAGGTTATGCTGAAAAATCTCTTGAAAGTCTAACGGCCATGTACATTTCAAAGGGCGACTCGAAAAAAGCCGAAGCTTATTACAATAAACTCACAAAAGAATTTCCCGGGAATGCACGGAGCACTCAGTTTCAGGCGGATCTTAAGGGGCTAAAAGCTAAAAAGTTCAATTATTCGTTAGACAACGAGGGCAATATCGTGTATGTCGTAAAATCGGGCGATACATTGAACGGTATATCCAAAAAATTCAATGTTACGGTCGGTTTAATAAAAAAGGTGAACAAGTTGGAAAAAGACAGCATCTATATCGGGCAGAAACTCAAGATCAGTGTATCCACTTTTTCGATCATCGTAGATAAAGCGAAAAATATTCTGATCCTTAAAAAAGATGGCCAAGTCTTTAAGACCTATCAGGTCGCGACTGGAAGAAATAACTCGACTCCCGTCGGGGTTTTTACCATAGTTGACAAGATGATCGAGCCGGCTTGGACAAAACCCGGCGTGGGCATCATTAAACCGGGCGACAAAGAATACGAACTTGGCGCGCGCTGGATGCCGATATCAGTAAAAGGATATGGCATTCATGGAACCAATGACGATACCCTGATAGGAAAACAAGCTACTTCCGGTTGTGTCCGCATGCATAACGCGGATGTGATAGAGCTTTATGATATTGTTCCGAAAGGCACAGAAGTTAAAATAGTGGATTCCATGTAAATTTGAAAACACCGCTGGCCCGTAGAGCTATAAAAAAATAGGATAAAGATGGCTATCACACTTGATTTCGAAAAACCCATAATCGAACTTGAAAAAAAGATCAAGGAACTGAACAAGTTCACCAGTCACGAGAAGCTCGACCTCTCCGAAGAGATCGCAAGATTAAATCATAGATTAGAAAAACTGAAAAAAGAGATCTTTAACAATCTTACCCCATGGCAGAAAGTCCAGCTTTCACGTCATCCCGACCGTCCTTATACCAAAGATTACATTGGCATGATCATGGAAGAGTTCATCGAAATACACGGAGATAGGCATTTTTCAGACGATAAAGCACTTATAGCCGGGCTCGCCAAACTTAACGGCCACAAGATAATGCTGTTTGGTCATCAAAAAGGGCGCGATATGAAGGAGAACCTTCAGCGAAATTTTGGTTGTGCTCATCCGGAAGGATACAGAAAGGCTATACGTCTTATGCGTCTGGCGGAAAAATATGGCCTGCCTATAGTGACTTTTATCGACACTCCGGGAGCGTATCCGGGCGTAGGCGCGGAAGAGCGCGGTCAGGCGGAAGCTATTGCTTTTAATCTTAGGGAAATGGCAGGGCTAAGAGTGCCCGTTATCGTGTTTGTTATAGGAGAAGGCGGATCCGGAGGGGCTCTTGGAATAGGTATCGGTGACAGGATATATGTTTTGGAGAATGCGTATTACTCGGTTATTTCTCCGGAAGGCTGTGCGGCGATATTATGGAGAGAAAAATCAAAATCTATACAAGCCGCCGAGGCTTTAAAATTAACGGCGCCGGAACTTCTGGAACTAGGTGTTATTGATGGGATGGTGCCGGAACCTCTGGGCGGGGCCCACCGGGACCCGAAAATAACGGCTGAGGAGATCAAAAAAAGGATCATAAAAGATCTGGATGAACTTTCAAAAATACCCGCGGATAAACTTGTCGAAGACAGATATCAAAAATATAGGACAATAGGTGCTTATAAAGAGTGATGTTTTGAACCTCTAGAGGGTGGCCAGTGGCGGCTAAGGAAGAAAATTTTAAGATAAGAACAACGATACCCAATGATAGTTCTCTACTCAAAGAAGTCAGTAAAAAACTTATCGCTAGGCTCGAAGAGCGTCATATCGACGACAATATAATTTTTGATATACATGTCGGGGTTGAGGAGGCTATTAGGAACGCGATGGTACATGGTAACCAGTCCGATCCCGATAAAAAAGTAACGATAATCGCGGAGATAGCGGATAACAAGGTCATGATAACGGTCGAAGACGAGGGCAATGGGTTCAATCCCGATAATTTGCCGGATCCGACGCTTGACGAAAACCTGCTTAAAGAAGGCGGGCGTGGTGTATATCTTATAAAACATTTGATGGATGAAGTCAGATACGAGAATGGCGGGCGAAGGATCATCATGATCAAATGTTTGAAAAAAAATATCCATAACGGATAAAGTTGAGGTAGGTATGGACATTAATTTTGAAGAAAAACAAGGAATATTCATTTTTAGGATAAATGGGATCGTTGACATAAACACTTCGCCCGAATTTAAAAAGGCGTTCGATCACTTTATAAATGAAGATCACAATAAGATAGTAATAGATCTTACCGACGTTGGGTACATTGATAGCTCGGGTTTGGCA
>JAQUNB010000213.1 GCA_028717825.1 Candidatus Omnitrophota bacterium | reverse complement strand
CCCTCTTTTATCATTAAGCATCTCCCCTTTTAAATATGCTTGCTATGATAGCACGACAAATTATGCCAGCAATTTATGTATCTTGTTAAACAATTGGTCCTTATTTATCGGTTTTCTCAAATAGCTTAAATAACCGGATCCCGCGTATATCGAAAGTTTGTCGGGGGTTACGACGCTGACAACCAATACCGGTATGTTGTTTAAAGACGCTTTCGCACGTAGACACGCAAAAAAAACCTCGCCGTCCATAGGCTCCATAATAATATCCAAGATGATCAGGTCACATCTCTGCTTTTCCAGTTTTTTATACGCCAAGCGTGCGTCACTGGTGAATTCGACGTCATATTTATCAAGTTCACTTTCAAACATGCTGGCGTATATCTTCCGCATTTCCTCTTCATCCTCGATGATTAAAATACGTTTTTTTTGAGTTGCATCCATATCCGCCTCCTCTTGTCGTGGCTTGTTTCACGTTTGTATCTCGTTATCAGCATATGGCATATAGCATTCGGCATATAATAACTTAATGACAAATACCAAAGCACAAATGACAAAATAATAACAAATATCAAATCACAAAGAACAAAACTCGAGTTCTCTCCGGGGTTTTGGTATTTGGATTTTGAGTTTTATTTGTCATTTGGATTTTGTTATTTGTCATTTAATTCCAACTGCCATATGCTAACTGCCATCTGCAAAATATTCGTTCCCACGGCCCACTACGCGCGAGGGAGCCAGACCTTCACGGTCGTCCCCTTACCTTCGCCCTCAGAAAAGATCTCGATCCGCCCTCCGAGCCTCGCAACTATCTCCTTACAAATTGACAGGCCCAATCCTATGCCAACAACCGCAGGATGTCTTTTATAGAATTTCTCGAATACTTTACCTATATCTTTGGGAAGTATCCCGCTTCCTGTATCTTTCACGATTATTTCTATCATGCCATCCTGCGCCTGTGAAGAAACATAGATACCTCCTTTATCAGTGAACTTAATGGCATTATCTATCAGGTTAGAGAAAAGCAGTTTTAGTTCTTGCTCTCTCCCCATGATTTTATCGGCTTCCGGAGGTATATCAAAGGAAAGGTTCAACCCCTTATCTTTTATAGCACCCTCGACCACACCCTTACTGTCTTCAAGTATTTTACAAAGAGACAGTGCCTGTTTTGGAACATTTACCTTTTTGCTCTCAAACGAGTAAGACTGCAATATGTTATCAATATTTTTTGTCGCTCTCTCGAGATTAGTAGCTAGCACCTGTTGAAATTCCCTTGCTTTTTCATACGCCTCAGCATTAATGTTCCTTGCTAGTTCTCCTTGCGCCATTCTTGCCATAGCGATAGGGCTTGCCAAAGAATGAGAAACATCCCGTATTATCTTGTCTTTCATCTCTTCGAGCTTTTTTATATCCGTTATATCGATCGCTGTTTCTAAGCGGACGATACGCCCGTCCGGCCATATTATGGCCCTATCGATGCATCTAAACCATTTCTGTTTCGCTTTATCCTGCCACTCCCGTATATCAATCTTACCCGCGTTCTTTCCAAAGATATTTTTGTTATTGCAAAAATCACATGTTTTTCCCCTGGAATAAAGTGAACGGTAACATTTGTTGCCTATACCGTTACCCCATTCTTTCTTCGCCGCTTCATTCATATATAAGATTTCATACGTATGGGGGTCCGAAACATATACAAGCTCGGACATGCTGTCAAATATGGAAAGGAGCTGCTCATGTTCACGTTCATGCTCTTTGCGCATTCTTTTTTGTTCAGTAATATCCCGTAATACCGCCAGCACGCGGTCTTCCCCCTCTATTTTCACAGCTTTAAGACTAACTTCCGCCCAGAACCGTTCACCATTTTTCTTTTTGCACTGCCATTCAAACATCTGACTACCGGATCTCATCGCTTTTTTTATACATTCAACACCGGTTTGTTCATTATAATGGTCCTTGCCGGAGCTCAAAGACTTCAAACTGTGCTTTAAAAACTCTTCTTTTGTGTTATATCCAAAAATATCCACGATCTTCGCATTAGCGTCAATGATCTCACCCGTTTCTGGATGATGTACGGCTATACCTTCGTTCGCACTATTAAAGATCGTGCGGTAATTTTCTTCAGATATTCTAAGAGCCTCCTCTGCCTTCTTGCGTTCGGTGGCATCATGGACATTCATAATAAAACCTTCAATATATGGATTATTAAGCAAGTTCTTTCCCATCCCCTCAAAAATGCGCTCCGAACCATCCTTGCGAAGGATACGAAATTTATTATAGACATTCCTTTTCACAAGGACCGACTTACCAAAATCGACTATAGCGCGCGGGACATCCGCCGGATGGATAAACGTAAAAATACTTTTGCTAATTATCTCTTCCGGCTTGTATCCCCCATAACGCTCAACAGAAGGGCTCGCATACTTTATATAACCGTTCTTATCTACCACAACGGTAATATCCGAAGAGTTCTCGATAAGTGCTTTGAAATACTCTCTGTTCAGATGCACTGCCTCTTCCGCTTTCTTGTGCTCGGTAACATCCTCCCCTGAACTTAAATGCCCGATTATTTTTCCCCTATCATCTTTTAGTAGAATATTATTCCAAGAGATAAGCCGTTCTTCGCCTTTTTTGGTTAACACGGGGTTTTCGTAATGTCCTAATGTTTGTGCTTTTTTGCTCAAAACTCTTTTAGAAACATTTCTTATTTCATTTCTCAACCTTTTAGGTATAACTGTGTTAACCCAATCTTTACCGATAAGCTCTTTTTCTTTATACCCCAAGACTTCGCACCCTTTTTTATTTATAAGAGTGATTTTTCCGTTAACATCAATAGCGACAAGTATAACGCCCGCAATATCAAGATAACTTTGGACTTTATTCCTTTCGTTAATTATATCTTCCTGCATCCTTTTCTGTTTTGTAATGTCATTAAAAAAACCTACAATACATTTTTTCCCATCGACCTCAAGAAGCACAGAAGCACGGATGTTACAATAAATTATGTCGCCATTCTTTTTAAGAACAGGTATATCCGGCAACAAGATCCTAGTACCTTTAACTTGCTCCCTGAACCCTTTCAAAACCCTCGCAATATCCTTTTTGGGGTGGAGATCAGAAACACTTAATTTTAGAAGCTCCTTCTCGGTATACCCCAGCATTTTGCAGATAGCCGGATTAGCACATAGAAGC
>JAQUNB010000212.1 GCA_028717825.1 Candidatus Omnitrophota bacterium | reverse complement strand
GTAAGGAGCTTCGCTATGCGCACAAAAGCGATCGCATCGTTTATTGAAACAAACATATCGCCGCCTTTTAACTTTAAAAATTCTTCACCGGCCTTTTCGAGATCACCGTCAACTATAAATGACCTGACGTAACTAATACCGAGCCAATCGCCCACATCCTCCTTCCGTTTACTGCTGCCTGATCCCGCTCTTTTTATGCATTCCCTCATTTTCCAACCCAGGCGTTCCTTGTCGTTGATCTCCCTGTATCCGTTTAAGCACGCTTCCACATATGCCTTAAAGCCCCGCATAACCGATACATTTTCTTCTTGGGCCAGAGCGTCGCCGTTCCCGCCGAAGTTAAGCAGCATCATCAAGTTCCCCGCAGAGTCGATCACTTCCTCCCACCTGGCGAGTGCCGAAAGTATTTGCATATCAGTCAAAATTAACGTTATCAAATACGTTATCTGGTCCCCGTCCTTTATTTCCCTGCAGTTCTGTATATCCTTAGCCATAACGGATATCGCTTCCTTACAAAATTTATGGGCGGTTTCGATATCCTTTCCTTCCACGTACAGTTTCGATTTAAGCTCAAGTATGTGTGCCCGCGCAAAGCTGTTTTCCGACCTGTGTAATTTTACATACTGCCCAAGTTTTTGTAATGCCTTATCGCAAAGTCTTAATCCCGCCTTGCAGTCTTTCTTCTCAAGTTTAATAGACGCCGCTATATCGAACAGAAAAAAGGAGGGTACATATTTATCAGCGAGCGGATTCGCTTCCCTTTCTCTTATATACCTCGCTATAACATCTTCAAAGTCGACCATATCAAAACCGCCAAGCATGACATCGCCGTATAAGGTACTTTCCACATCGATTATGCTATTCCACAGCCTTGTGGCGTCATTTGCGTTCTTTATTTCGCGTGCTCTTTTCGTTATCTCGTCGACCTTTTCTTCCGCAAGACGTATCGCCTCCTCAAGCGCCATTTTTTTATCACGGCTTTCTTTCTTTTTCTCCTCTACCTTGGTCTTTACGTTTGCTTCGCACTCACGCATCTGTTCTTCATCTACTTTTAGCTTTACTATTTTGTCCCATATGTTGCCGAAAGAGTCAATGTACTGTGTATTCAGGCCTTTTTTTTCAGTGGTTGTTTTTACTTCATCAACTATCTCCTTCATTTTGGATAGGGTTTCTTCTGTTATGCCGGCTTTCGTGCAAAAATACCGAAAGACTGCTACATCCGCGGCGCGGGCTTCCGCACTTCTCATTTTTTTCAGCGAATAAATATCGCACAAAGAAGAGGCGATCTTACTTTCTTTAATGCAAAACGTAGAAACAAAAATGTTAGCCATTAGCATATAAAAATAATGTTCCTTGGCCTCGATGGATAGTTTTGTAGAAGAAATAACGTGCTGTGAGAAATTCGCGACACAGGCCGCGTTAATATCCCTGTTCCAGACAAGTTTCATTTCCGCGCCGCTATTTATGGCGCTAAAATGCAGCGCGTAGAGTATACCGCGCGGCGTGGTCCCGGGAGCAAAAGAATTAAGATTATCGGCCGGTTCATCAAACGGGCCCAAGACCTGATAGACAAAATATTTATTTTCTTTTACGTAAGGCATGCAATAAACATTTTCTTTTTTCAGGGACGGTTTGGTATCTTGTACTGAAACAAACATAACATACAATTTTTCGTTTTTCTGGTCCTTAAGCGAAATTTGTATGGTACTGTTAAAAAACTTCAAGCCGTGGCCGCTCGTTGTAGCACAAAAATAAAAAGGGGCAAAATTCTCGTTGCCGGCTTTTCTCATTTCTTCAAGTCCCTCTACAAAAGCATTAAATCTACGTTCATCTTGTTCATGATCTATTTCTGTTTCTCTCTCGTGCAGCTTTTGATCCTCTATTAAGAACTGGCCCAGAAGATACGCCACAAGAGCTATCTTGCCGTCAAAAGAGAATTTTTCGCTTAATGCTTCCCTATTGTCTATTCGAAAACGATTTTGCGCCTCATCCCATACCAGTGTAATTGGTGAGTTAAACCTGTCAGGAACGCCCAAATTCTCACAAGAAACACTCCGGTCGATCTTTGACGGTTCCGAAAAAGACAAAGTCTGATCGAGAAGAAAAATACCCGACAAGAGTATCGCTGCTATCTTCTTTATATTGTTTTTATACTTGCACATAGCTTATTTACTAGTATCCTCCTAAAAATATAGATAAATATCGTTTGTTATTCTACCACAAAGTTAGTTTTAGGTCAATAAAATGTTAGATAAATATGAAAAAATATGGTCAGTTTGTGCTGACCATATTCATATTGCCATATTTTAGATGACCGTAGTCTATATGCTGCTTATAGTGTTAAAGATTGAATACTTAGACTTTCTTTCTTTTTTTGCTCTGTTTAGCCATTTTTTCAAAGGCTTCTTTTTCCTGGTCTTCCATCATTTTTCTCAGTTTTTGCATGCAGGCGGCTTCGATCTGCCTGACTCTTTCTCTGGTTATACCAAAATGCTTTGCCGTATCACGGAGCGTGTGCCCTGTTTCGTCCCCACACAGGCCAAATCTCAGCCTTAAGATCTTCCTCTCACGTTCGGTCATCTTTTCCAAAAGGCCCTCTATCCTTTCATGGAGCAGGAATTTAGAAAGCTCATCAACGGAGTTAACGATACTTTCATCCTCAATGAGATCCATAAACTCCGAATCCCCCGATTCGCCGATGGGGGCGTTCAAACTGGCGATATTCGAGGCCATATGGTTCAGCTGGCGTATCCGCGAGACCGGAAGCTTCATCCTTTTCGCTATATCGTTGAGCTGGGGGTTTTTCTTCTGTTTCTGTTGTAGGTGCTTCTTCACCTTTTGAAAACGCATAAGCATTTCCATAACATAAACAGGGATCCTTACAGTCTTGCCTTGGTTTGCGACGGCCCTCGTTATGAACTGTTTTATCCACCACGCTGCGTAAGTGCTGAAGCGGTAGCCTTTGTACGGATCGTATTTCGTGACGGCTTTCATTAGGCCCAAGTTGCCTTCTTCAATGAGGTCGAGCATCGGAACACCGAGATAGCTGTACTTTTTCGCGATATTGATCACAAGCCTTAGGTTGCTTTTGATCATTTTTTGCCGCGCCTTCTTGTCTCCCCTTTTCACTTTGCAGGCAAGTTCTTTTTCCTCGACAGGGGAAAGAAGCGGAAGGTCCCTTATGTCCTTTT